>JAFUXW010000281.1 GCA_017477035.1 Alphaproteobacteria bacterium
CACCTTTTTCTATCAGACTGCTAATTTCTTTTTCTTTACCGTCTAAAATGTGCTTTTTGTTTTTGCACCCGAATTGCCTGCCTAACTTGCGTCCGGAAGCTTTTATGCGGCTCAATGCTTCTTTTGTACGCTGACTTATTAAATTTCGTTCTATTTCTGCAGCTAAACCAAAAGCAAAGGCCAAAACTTTGCTTTGAATATCCGCACCAAGGTGGTAATTGTCTTTGATAGTCCATACTTGCACTTCTTTTTTCATACACATATTGAGAATAGTCATAATTTGCAGCAGATTACGCCCCAAACGAGATATTTCGGAACTGACTATAATATCTCCGGATTTAAGGCGTTTGAGAAGTTTGCCGAGCTTGCGTTTCTCAAAATCTTTAGTTCCGCTGATGGTTTCGGTTATCCATTGATCTACTTGGATATTTTCATTTTCACAAAATTTTTTGATTTCAAATTCCTGATTTTCAAGTGTTTGCTTGTCGGTTGAGACCCTTACATATGCGTATATCATTTGTCTGTCCTTTTATAATGATTGTTAGCAGAATTTATCGTCAATATTCTGCACCGAATCTCTTTAAAAGGTTTATGTATCTCGGATGGTAGACTTTAGCTAAATAAAGAGCTGTTTTACTGTTATTTGATATAATATTTACGTCTGCACCATTCTTGAGTAAAAGGACAATAATCAAATATTGATTAGGGATTTTTCGTTTATCTAATGCCTTCATCAATAACGAATATCCGGTATGTTTATACACCACATTAACATCAGCCCCGTGCTTTATAAGGGAAATCAAAGCGTTAGCATTACCCGTTTCTACGGCATACATAACCGGATATACTCCTCGGCTGTCAGGAGCATTAACATCTATATTGGTAATCAGTATTTCGTGCATGGCGGTAACGTCATTAATTGCAATGGCTGTATTTAATTCATCTATTTTGCGTGTATTTGCAGATTTTACTTTCTTTTTAATCATCTCAATTCTCCATTATTTGCGTACATAAGTATTTATCTGTGATTGAATGGAAATGAGTGATAAATAATAGTGAGATTCTCAATTTTCCTTCCGGTGCCATCAGCAGTAGTGTTGGTGGCACTTCTTTTTCTTTTAGCGGAATTTTTCTTTTTCTGGGATCTATTTAAAACCCGGTTCTATTTTAATTTGCAATTAAAAGAAGGGCTATTATTTCAATAAATAAAAGTATTATATAATAGCTCTTTTTTATGTTATATTTTATACTATATTTTAGGAGTAAAAAACAGCCTTAAAAGCTTTGATACATAAGGATTTTACCAAATACTGCCGACATTATTTGATTCCCAAAGCGGCATTATTTAATTCCGCTACCGACATTATTTAATGCGGACAGGGAATTATTTGATTTCAATTTTACACTTTCCGACATTATTTGATTTCGGAATCAGAATTCCGGCATTATTTGATTCCGGTAAATTTGCTCAAATCAAAATTCGCGTCATTTTAAAAATAAATATCTTTGTAAAATTTATTTAAGAGGATACAAAGATGTCAAAAAAGAGTGAAATTACCGTGGCTGAGCGCCAAATTTTAGATTTTATTAAATTCAGAAGCAATGAAAGACACAGATTTTTCGGGAGTAACGAATATATCGGAAACAGTATCGGACTTCAAACAACTTCGGTTAAAAATATGGTCAATAAACTCGTGCGATTGGAATATTTAACCCGGATAATGGAAGGTAAGAAGCGTTATTTGCAGTATACCGGTAAGAAATATGAGCCGATTGTCGGAGATTTGAGCAATTACGACAAGGCGTATTTACGCAAGGAAGTTGCTCATTATAAGCAAGAGTTCAAAGATGCCGAACAGCAAATTGAGTTGCTGAAAATTGAAATTGAGCAGTTAAAGAACAAAATTGAACGGAAAGACAACCAAATCAAGAGCGATAACCAAGCCATATTAGTGTTAAAAAATATTTTAGCACAGTTGGGCTTTGGGGAGGATAAGTTAATAGATCTGTTCCCAAAGGTTTATAAAGAGATGTTCGGCGATTGTTAATATTCAAAACTCCGCTTAAAACGCGCAAAAACAGATTATTTGAGAGATAAATATGTGTGATACATCTTTGTATCTCAAATAATTTTTTACGCCTCTGGTGGTTAATTCTGCCAGAGTTTTTTTGTGCATTTATATTAACCATAGCCGATACAAAACAATCCAATTTACTGAATGCTTGAAAATGCTATCGTTGCCGATTCGGGTGGTGTTTTCCAAGGCGTATAATTGCTGTAAAATCAATACCTTATGGTAATTTCGTAACTATTTGATATTTCAATACTATTTTATGAAGATTAAAAATGTGCTTGACATCAATAAAACAAAGGGTTATCAATAACTTTACTATGTAACATAAACGACTCATTTATTGACAAGTTTTTGAAGTAAAAAATACATTAAAACAATAAGTTAGTATTTTAAAATCTGTGTTTCTCTCCGGCCCTACCATTGAACAAAAGGACATTACAATGTCCTTTTGTTGTTTTTAAATAAATTTTTCTGCTAAAAAGTTAAACAAATTATCCATATTATGGCTCACTGTATAGTTTTGTTTATTCACTATTTTATTAAGTAAAATCAGCCAATTGAATAAAAAGCTTCTGGTCAAATTAATAGAACGTTTAAGTCAAGCGTTTTTTTTGCATTTTTTAAAATTTCTGTCAAACTTGCTTATACTACTTATAAATAAAGGATTATACCATTTTATTACATTCCTTGCTGTTCTAAAAATGTTCTAGATTTTGTTGTTGGTCAAAAACGTTGGTTTATGATACATTTAGACAAAATAATTTTCACGAAAGGATAAAACCATGGCTGTTATAGAAAAAGTAGAACAAAATGTAGTTGATGGAAATAATGTTGAAACTACATATTACGACAACGGAGACATCAGAACTGTTGCAAAAGATTCTCAAGACCATGAAATTTTGAATAAACTTGTTAATGAAGAAGGAGAAATTCGCGAGTCTGTTGAACGAACTTATTATGATAATGGTCAACAAGCGACAGAAATCAAAATATTTGGTATAAACTATGTAGATGGTATGCAAGGCAACGTCGAAACAACTAAATGGCGCGAAGATGGTCAAGAAATTTTTTATCAGGTAACTAATAAAAATAATGAAATACTTGAGGAGCATGTTTATGAATTTTTTGAAAACGGAAACGTTAAAAAGTGCGAGTATAAAGATGAAGGTGAAGTTACCAAAATTGAAGAATTTTATGAAAACAGTCAATTGAAACGACAACAAACAGGTCCCAAAGACGCGAAAGAAAAAGATGGCGTGTATTACAGTATAGCAGAATACACTGAAAAAGGACAGCTTTTACATTCAGAAGGCAGAGGCTGGACTCCAGGTAAGGATAGCTTAGGTTGGGATCTTTGCTCACGTTATGAAAAAAATATCGAATATTATGATAATGGAAATATAAAATCAGAAAAAGACTATGCTCGGATTGAAAGTGTACGGGGGCGTCTTCAATCATCAGGTGGTTCTGTTAAAAACTATTACGAAAATGGAAATGTAAAATCGACACATGAAGATTCCTTTGAACATCTCGAACCAACAGATTGTGACAGAGAATATGACGAAAAAGGAAAGTTAGTTCACTATATAAAGCGTACCCGTCCTGGTAGAAGCTATGTGGTCACAGAACTAACTCCTGTATATGTTGATGAAAAAATTGTTTCAAGGAAATTTAGGACACCGCACGATGGAGTAGGTGAAGAGCTTTATAATAATGAGGGATATTTAACCGAAATTGTATTGAAAGGAGATGGTAAAACAACCTCTATAAAATTTGATGGAAAAACATCCTTTAATATCAATGAACCTTCAGATATGTCCGAAACTCCCGTATATTTATCAAATTACTTAACAAAAATAGGAATAGTCAGTCTTAAAAAAGTTGATGACAAAGGAAATATTATAGATGAAGAACACTATGAAAACGGGGTATTGAAATCATTTAAGCACTTTGAAAAGTACAACCGAGGTTATGCTTGGGAAAAAGATTATGTTATTGTAAAAGAAGAAAAAAATGAAAATGGTTATAGCTATTTTGAAAAAAGTAAGGATGGTTATGAAATTAAAACACATAATGCAGAAGGCAAACCAAAATATTATGCTAAAGGACCTAAAGAAGGTGAAATCAGTTATATGGCAGAATATGATGCTGCAGGTGAAAAATTACAGCGCTCTATCGAAACGCTTAAAGATGGAAAGATGAAATTTACGGAATATGGTGAAGCCGAAACAGTTGAAACCATTAAAAACACTAAAGGAGAAGTTATTAGTGAAACGGTTATAACTTATCATGATGATGAGCATAAAAAAATTGCAACTTCTAAAACAACATCTCCAAAGAATTTGGCTGAATTGACTATCGCTTATAATGAAGCAGGGAAAGAAATATTCAAACAAAGAGTTGGAGCTTTCGGACGATTGGTTGAATTATATGAAGCATATCCTAATGGTCATAAAAAACACCATATAACGACAAATGCAGACGGTTCACAAGAAGAAAAGCGTTGGAATGAGAATGGTGTTGAGACTTTTTATGAAACCAAAGATATAAAAGGTAATGCTTCAAATCAAACTTTCTACCCGTCTGGGCGTGTTCAAATGGAAAGTATTGATGACGGTATGATTATTTATTGGGATACGGAAAAGAATAATGTTAAA
>JAFUXW010000282.1 GCA_017477035.1 Alphaproteobacteria bacterium
AGTAGTGGAACTTATTATAAAAGTCATACATCGCGACCTTCAAGCCATCGCCGGTTTCCAGTGTTGCAATCGGCTTTTTACGTGTTAATGTCGATTTACGGTTTCTAAAAATCATCTCGGTATAGCCCGGATATTTATTTATATCAAATGTCATTTTCGTTCTCCTTAATATTCTTCTGGTAATAAAATTGTTAAAACTCTTTTGGTTATTGCCGGATTGCTTGGGTCTTCCGAGCAAAACTCAAAATTCAAATCATAATAATCAATCTTCCAAAAAATCTGCACTCCATCAACTTTGAGACTTCCAAAGTCATGTTCATTATTTGGGTCATTATCGGAATTAAAATCTTTGAAATTTCTGACTGCCTCGAAAATCATAGCTTTCATCACAAGCCCTAAGCCATCAATGCCGGCGGTTATCACTCAGTCGCCACCGCTAAACGTTGTTCTAAGCAAATCGTTAAGTTCTCTGATTTTTTTCTTTTTATTCGGATTGGTTTGCCAATCGTCATCTAAAATATTTTCTGCTGTATTCATTTCTAACCTCTTGATTTTACTAAATTATCTTTACATATTCTATACTGACATATCCACGGTGGAACGCAAGTACTTTTTTATAAAAAATGCTGATTTTTCAGTAATTTAGTATTATTTTTAGGTAACAATTTATTACAGAAATATTCTTATTGCTTTTTTAAGATTCATTTTATATAGTGAATCTCGTTGAGACAGCCACACTCTCAACAAGGGATTAACAACCCTAATCAACGTGGGCAACAATAGCTTTCAGTTAATTGAAAGTGTTTTTGTCGTGGTTATTTACCATTTTGGTGGATGCCGCAAAATAAGGCTTGCTCGAATAAACGGGCTACTCGTCACGTTGATTGTAGTTGTTAACATCCACCGCCTATATGGCGTACTTAGCTGGGTTGAATGGTAGATGTTTTTTGAGTATATGCGCATTTTTCGGTCATCGTGACACACCGATGTCAAATTTAATAGAAAATCATCTGATAGAAGTTGTCAGAGGTTTAATTCTTTATCATCAAGTAAATGAGTTTTGGCTTTGTGAACAAGGGACTTTTGACAATTTGACGCGTATTGTAATGAAAGAATTAAAAAAAGAATTTGAGTATATAAACCTTTGTTTATTTCCAGCTTATTATCCAAATAATTTCAAACTTGATTGGATGTATGAAAACGATTATGATTTGTTATATCCTGAAGAAGTAGCAAAAGCACCACCGCAAGTTGCTATTTTACGCCGTAACGAATACATAGCAAAAAACGCCGACTATATTGTTTGCTACGTCGAACGTCAATCAGGCGGAGCATATAAAGCCGTAGAAAAAGCAAGGAAATATGGTAAAAAAATAATCAATCTTGCCGAATATATCTGACATATACCTTGAAAAATTAACATCTTCATAATAAAATCGGCGGTATAAACGAAACAAGTGAGGCAATATGGATTTTATAACGAAAGAAACAGCCGATAATCTTGATTTAATCCGCAAAATTTTGGCGGATAACGGTTTTACCGGACTTCAAAACATTACTCGTTTGCAAAGCGGTTCACGCTCGGTTGCTTATTATGCCGATGATTATATTGTGCGTTTCCCGAAAGCTGAAATAATTTGGCAGACAATGCAACGTGAAAAAATGATAATTGATAAGATTTATCCGCATTTAATGCCGTATTTCGAGGGTAAAATCCATAAAATTGAACTGGTTACAGGTGCATATCCGTTTTCCGTTTCTAAGCGTTTTTACGGCAAAATTTGCGACGGGCGACCGGAAAGTGAATATGCCGTTTTATATCAAAATTTGAGTGTTAAACAGCAGGCAAAGCTGGCGCAAGATATTGCGATATTCTTTCATTTAATGCACCAAATTGACTATAAATCGCAGAATATTCCGGCTTCAAATGAGGCGATTGACAACTGGGACGTTACTTCAAGAGAGGATTTTGATTTTGAGGCGGTACAACAGGCATTATTGTTGCATGGTATCAATCTAAACAATTACAAAGTAACATCGCCGAACACTGAACAAGCCTTATGTCATAACGATTTAAGCGGTAGTAATATTCTGCTTGATGATAAAAATGATGATGTTTTGGCCGGAATTATCGACTTTGGAAATGTGGTTGTTATGCCGAAATATCAAGACTTTTTCCCGCTTTACAAAATCCACCGACAACTTGCGATTGATACACTCGCGGAATATAACAGCTTGACGACCTCAAAAATAGAGCAAAAGCAGACGGATTACATGGTTTTGGCTTATGTCGGCTATGGGCTGTATAAAACAAAAGACAATTCATCACCTTATTTTATGAAACTGTTACAGCCGTTTTTATAAAGGATTTACCATGAACTTGAACGATTTTGACTTACCTTTTGCAACTGAAAATGCGATTGAACTATCCGGTGGTTCACGTTCTCGCGGTTATCGTGCCAGCAACTGGATTGTTCGCGTGCCACTCCGTGATGATTCCCTTATGGAACAAAAGCGCGAAGCCAAAATTTCTGCTCTGATGCAAAAATACTTGCCAGACAACTTAAAACCAAAAG
>JAFUXW010000283.1 GCA_017477035.1 Alphaproteobacteria bacterium
AAAATAGATGAATTAAATCAGAACCAATATAAGTACGTGCTACATGCTGACCAAGATGAACTTGAGGATATCACAAAAATTTTACAAGTTGAAGATGTCAGACGTTTTCACGCGGAAATTTATTTGAAAAATAATCGCAAAGAAAATTTACTTAAAGTTTGGGGAACCGTTGAAGCAAGAATTGAGTTGCAAAGTGTTATCAGTTTGGAAAAATTCTTCCGCAATATGAAAGTTCCATTCGAACTTATTTTTGATACTGCCGCAACTTATCAGGATATCCGCGATATGGACACCGGAATCGATGAAGATGTTCCCGACATTGTAATCAACGGAACAATTAACCTTGCTGATATTTGTATTGAGCAAATTGCTCTTAATTTAGACGATTATCCACGTTCCGAAGGTGAAGAATTTGATTATGCAAAATACGATAAAATCCAATCTGAAAAAAAAGAAAATCCGTTTGCAATCTTAAAAAAACTCAAAAAATAAAAATTAAGCCTGCTTGACATTTCATATTACGTTGCCTATAGTGTGCAAAATTCTGATTGTTAATGTTTAATTTTTAAGAACTCTATTATGGATAAAAAGCAAGTATCAAATTTAGTAAACTTACTCGGGCGAATGAAAACACTGAGACGTGCCGGCTGGGTAAAAAGACAGGTAAAAAATCCGGAAAGTGATGCCGATCATTCGTATAGTTTGGCATTTCTGACCATGCTGTTAGCCCCCGAAAATCTTGATTTGCTCAAGTGTTTAAAATTAGCTCTTGTTCATGATTTACCTGAAGCTTTCTGCGGTGATTTTATCCCCGGAGAGCTCGAGCCAACGGAAAAATCATCTCTTGAAAGGAGTGCTATGCAAAAGGTCTGTAATGACCTTAAAAAGCCTGAGTTAATGGAACTTTTTTCGGAGTATGAGCAACATCAAACTCCTGAGGCTCAATTCGTTTGGGCTATTGACCGTTTGGATAATGTATTTACCGCAAACTTCTATGAAAGTAAATCCGGACCAAAGCTTACCGAAGAATTTGCCTCCAGTGCCTTGCCTCGACTTGCCAGTCTTGATGACAAAAATCTGAGCAAAAATTTGCAGAAAATTTTGAAAGCTCTCTATTAAAAAAGCACCTGCAGAGGTGCTTTTTTACTTTACATAATCAAATTCAATGTTAACATATCCTCAAATTAAAGAGAGGATTATATGTATTACAGTTTATTTGAAATATTCTCAATCGGTATCGGACCTTCCAGTTCGCATACCGTTGGCCCCATGAAAGCAGCAAAACGTTTTATTGATAATTTAATTGCGCAAAATAAATTATCAAAATTAGAACATTTACATACAAATTTATATGGTTCACTCGCTTTGACGGGAATCGGGCACGGAACCCTTAATGCAATCGTTTACGGATTTATGGGAATTAGTGCTGAAGATATTAATCCGCAAAAAGATTATATAAAAGAGGTCAATGAGAGCGGAGAGATAAATATTGCAAATATGCACACGATAGCTTTTTCAATGGAACGCGATATAACTCTAGAAAAAAAAATTTACCTTCCGGAACATTCAAATGGTATGAAATTCACGGCTTATGATGAGAAAAATAATATTTTGCTGGAAGAAACTTATTTTTCCGTAGGCGGAGGAACAATCGCTCGCCAAGATGAAATAGGTCAGCGTATAGACCGCAAACCGTATGATGTGCCGTATAAATTTAACAATTGTGCCGAACTGATGGAAATATGCCGTCAAAATAAAATGTCGATTGCCGAACTTGTATTGCAAAACGAAAAAGCAATTTGGGGAGGAAAAATCAAAATCTCCAAGCAAATTTTAAAATTGGTATCAATTATGCAAGAAAACATTGATATAGGTATAAGTAAAGACGGAATTTTACCAGGAGGTTTGAAGGTGAAACGTCATGCTAAAGAAATGTATGAACGTTTGCTCAATCGCTTTGAAAGTAACGACACCGATTCACTTACTGCCATTGATTGGATTAACATTTGGGCTTTTGCCGTTGCTGAAGAGAATGCTTGCGGCGGAAGAATGGTGACAGCTCCAACCATGGGATCTGCAGGATTAATTCCGGCAGTTATTCGCTATATGGAACGTTATGGAAAATTTCGTAATGATGCGGACAGGCAAAATGCCAGCATAACATTTATGGCAACAGCTTCTGCCATTTGCAGTTTATATCGCTCCAATGCTTCCATATCGGGAGCTGAGGTCGGGTGCCAAGGGGAAATAGGAGTAGCATGTTCAATGGCTGCAGGAGGTTTAGCTGCAGCACTAGGAGGAAACAATCAACAAATTGAAAATGCGGCCGAAATTGCTATGGAACACAATCTTGGACTTACTTGCGACCCTATATGCGGATTAGTGCAAGTCCCGTGTATTGAACGCAATGCGATGGGGGCAATCAAGGCTGTAAATGCAGCAAGACTTGCATTGCAACGCACGGGAGCTCACATTGTAAGTTTAGATAGTATCATAAAAACTATGTATGAAACCGGATTAAGCTTAAACAGTGATTATAAGGAAACATCACTGGCAGGTATTGCCAAAAACGCTATTAACTGCTAAATATTACACAAAAACAAAAACAGCGAAAATTCTGCATTTTGCTGTTTTTGCTTGCTGTAAAATCACCTATCTCCTCTATCATAACTATGAGCTGCAGCAGCAATCCCCGCACTTACATTTTGTGCAGGTTTTCCTTGCGTGTTTGTAGGTGCCGGAGTAGGTTTATTTCTAATTGGTGCATTATAAGGCAAATTTGTTGTCGTTTCCGGTAAATCAATCTCATCAACTCCCAAAGCTTTAAGTTCTTTAATAATGCTCTTACAGCTGTTATAGGCTGCATTGAATTCACCTTGTTTAATAGCTTCATCTGCACGTTTAGCTCCCGGTTCTCTAAATTTTTTCTCTAACTCCGCATGAGTTGTGTTTTTACTTTCATGAAGCATTATATTATACAATTGAGCCAGTTGACCTCCGGTAAATTTACTCGGATTTTCCAATAAATCCGGCCTATCCCTCATTATTATATCTTTTTCTTTATCTGTTAAAACGTGACTATTTAATATATTTCCGGTTTCAACTCCTGCCTTAAATACATTAAACATTCTGCGTAAGTTTGCCATTGCCGCAATTTTATCAATAGCTCCATTGCCGTCAGGTCTTTCATTTTCCGGATGAACCAATCTGGTAATCATTCCCTTTAAAACCTCGGAGTAACCGTTAGAAAAAGCTTCGTATTTTCGTGCCAACAGCAAACCATCAATAAAATCCTGCTCGGACTTATCAACTTTTTTGCCCTTTTCTTTATTACGTTTATCCATTTGCAGAGCTAACTTATATTTAAAGTTAGAAAATTCTTCGCTACTGAGCTTTTCTTTAGCTGCCTTAATCATGCCTTCAGCCTTTGATCTGTTTAAGCTCATACCAACCGGAACCAAACCTTTCTCTGCCATCATTTTACGCCATATACTTTTTTCTTTATCAGGCATCCCGTTCGGAAAATTAATATGCGTAAATCCCAAATCTTTAAGATGACTGACAATACCATCAACCACATCTTCGCTTACCGGTTTATGGTATGGAGTGCGATATGCAAAATCCATACTGCCATCCTTATTCTGTCTTATAAATAGCTTAAAAGAATAGGTATATTTAACATTACCATTCTTATCTTCTCTTCCATCATTTTTGCGGTTATTTTTATCCTCGGTATCGTAAATAATATACTCAGTCCACCCTTTTCCAAACAAGCCGGTATGTGTTTTAAAATAGGACAAATCCCTTCTTTTAGCCATACCTTCTTCAAAAAATTTTTCAAATTGTTTTTCAACATCTTCCTTTTTAAACTTCTTCGGAGCTTTTACCAATGGTGCTGACTGCACAGGCATAGTCGCTGAAGCAGTCTGCGACGCTACCTGTTGTGATGTTGTTTGAGCTGAAGTAGATGATATGTCGTCCGACAATACACCGTTGACTTGCGATACCGAATTATCTTTAAACGAAAATTTTTGATTACTGTCCGTTCTTAACTCAGGTTTGACAATTCCATCATTTAATGGATAATCTGTTGAAATATTATCTGTATTTATTTTTTTACCTGCCGGAAACTTTTCGTTAGCAAATTTTATGGCTTGCTCTAAAGTCAGACCCTTCGGAAGTTCAACACCAAGTTCTTGCGCTTGTTTCTCTATATCTTTTATTAGTTCTTTTTCACGGGCTTGTTGTTCATTATACTCATCACGTGCAGCCTTTTCCATCTGTTCTGCTCGTTTAGCTTCAACTTCTGACATCAAACGGCTTATTTTTTCCTGAATTGCACCATCATCAATTGAGCCGTCAAAACGACGAACAATCATATCAGATGAAGATATACCATATTTTTCACAAAAATCAAAAATTGCATTTATTTTATTAGAATCTAAATTTTGTGCTGTATTTTCATCAAACGAAATCTGCAACTTAATTTCAGGAGCGCTGTTAGGTTTATTAAACTCCATCATGCCAACATTAAACTGCAAATCATCATCAACTTTAACCACTAGCGCAGGCTGTGTTAATTTACCTTCCGGATCAAAACTCATACCATAATGTTGTGCATCGGTTATGATATCTCCGTTACCGGTAATATCTATCTCTGTAAATGAAAGTTTTTCATCATAACCTTTCTTCTCGTGTTGATCTTTGATGTAATACAGTTTGGCAAAGGCCGAACCATATTTTTGCAATAATTTTGCTTCTTCTCTTATGCCGTCGGTTTCCACACGATAATTTTCTGTTTGCGCGCGAATAAATTTCAATTCTTTTTTCAATTCATCATTAGACATATACGCAAATTCCATACCGGTAATTTCCGCTTCTTTTTCAGTTTTTTTCAATCGGTTGTAATATTCAAGATTATCCTCTATTTCTTTCCAAATCTCATTTTGGCGTTCAACAAATTTTTTGCGCAAATTTTCTTCGGAATATTCATCAGGTATCTGCGGTATTACTTCATTTTCGATATATGTCTTGACCATAAGTCCCTCCGATTAAATCATTTGCCCATAATTTAGCATATTTTTTTGTAAATAGCAACACTTTTGACAAAATTATTTTAAAAATAAAAACAGCACCTTTGCCAAACCATAATATCGTTCATCAACTAACTTAAACTCCTCCGGCAATTGCCATTTTTCATCTTGTCTTATTTCGACAATACATAGTGACTTTTCTTTAAGCCACCCTTGATGTATAAGCTGTTCTAATGCTTTTTGTGTTAAATCTGCCGCATAAGGAGCATCCATAAATACTATATCATATTTTCTATGCGCTTTTGGCATGCGGATAGCATCTGCTTTAACTATATTTAACCTATCCTTTTCCATCGGAAACATTTTAACATTTTTTTGCACCGGCACAATATCTGTATCAATAAATGTTACTTCTTTAAACCCACGAGACATCGCTTCCAAGCCAAATGCTCCGGTTCCGGCAAAAACATCCAACAGAGCCATTTGACTATAATCTCCGCCCAAATGAGAATATAAAATATTAAATATTGCCTCTCTGGCTCTTTCCGATGTTGGGCGCACGTTTTTTCCTTCAGGTGCCCACAGTTTTTTACCGCGATATTTTCCGCCAACAATTCTCATAACTTACTTCCTAATTGTTCTTTTAATACTTTTTGCGGTACTTCTCTTACTTCCCCTCGTTTTAAACTGCCTAATTGAAAAGGCCCATACGACAAGCGAATAAGGCGCGAAACTTCCAGACCAATATGTTTCATAAGTTTACGCACTTCTCGATTTTTACCTTCGCTTAAAGTAATTGTAAGCCATGCATTAGCCGAATTTTGCCCCTCAAAATCAATTTTTACGGCTCCGTATTCTATTCCGTCAATGGTAACTCCTTTCTCCAACTCTGCCAATTTTTTTTTATCAACAAAACCGTGAACACGCACTTTATAGCGCCGTTTCCACCCGTTTTCCGGCAATTCCAATGTTCTTGACAGAGCACCGTTGTTGGTAAGCAACAACAAACCTTCAGAATTTAAATCAAGTCTACCTACACTTATAACTCTTGGCATATCCGGCGGTAAATTATCGAAAACCGTAGCACGCGACGCCGTATCTTTATGAGTAGTCAATAGGCCTGATGGTTTATGATAGAGCCAAAGTCTGGTGTGCTCAATTTGCGGCAATTTTTCTCCGTCCAATAAAATTTTTTCATTACCTTCAACATTAAAAGCCGGACTTTCAACTATTTCACCATTTATGGTAACTCTTTTCTGTCTGATGATTTCTTCGGCTTCACGACGCGAACACACTCCGCTTCTAGCTATAAATTTTGCAATTCTTTCCGCCATTTTTCTTCCCTTTTTTATATTTTGTTGTATAATAACTCTCAAGTATGAAAAAAGAGTGAACGATGACTCCCGAAGATTATATGCAAATAGCGCTTAAATGCGCCCGTAAAGCCTTTGAACAAGATGAAGTTCCCGTAGGCGCCGTAATAGTTAATCCGGCAAACGGGGAAATCGTGGCTAAAGCATACAACAAGAGCGCTCATCGTGGTGATGCTACATCTCATGCCGAAATAATAGCTATAAAAAAAGCCTGCACAAAATTGAAAGCGTCCCGTTTATGGGATTTGGATATGTATGTTACACTTGAGCCTTGCACTATGTGTGCTGCGGCAATTTCTTTTGCCAGAATTGCGAACTTATATTTCGGAGCAACCGATACCAAAGGAGGAGCTGTAGTAAGCGGGGTAAAATTCTACGATTCTGCCACTTGTCATCATCGTCCCAATGTAAAAAGCGGAGTACTTGAGCAACCTTGTTCCGAATTATTGAAAAATTTTTTCAAAAATAAAAGATAAATCTTCTATGTATTGAGGAAATTATTAATCTCCGAAAGTAAGCGTTGCTTGAAATAAAACGGATCATTCACAAAAAACTGCGGATTCTCTATTTTATAATAACCTCGGCTGATTCCATCATTTATACGCACCAAAACTACAGAAAGCGGTTGGCTTAAATTATAGCTTTCCTGCATACCATATTCATCTTCATCTGTATAATTTATTTCAAATAAATTGAATTGATTTATGAAATATTCCTCGTATATGTCATATATCATCCCCATAGCCTGTGAACACAACGGACAAGGTTGATTGGAATAAAATATATACATTATTGACTTATTCCAATTGTCTTCATTTGATTCCACATACTCGGTAATATCTGGATTATTACCTGAAAGATTAACATACTGTGCTCTTGCCGGCATCATAACTAACCAACAAAATATCGTTAAAACCAAACATATTTTTTTGCGCATAACGTTTCCTTTCGCTTTAGAGCGGAGAGCAAACATCTTTTAACCACATTTTTTCTTTTTCATTCATATACGGTGCCAAACTTTCATACACATCTTGGTGATAATTGTTCAACCACATCTGCTCTCCGTTCTCAAGCATATATTTATCTATCAAACGTTTATCAATAGGCACTTTGGTCAGGATATTAAATTTCAAAAAACCACTATTTTCGCTTTCTACGGTATACAATAAATTTTCCGTTCTTATACCGTATTCATTTTCCTTATAAATACCCGGTTCATCAGAAGTAATCATATTACTCTTAAAACCGTAGTCACTGCTGTTTGTCGAAATGCTTATCGGTCCTTCGTGAACATTACCGAAACAGGCAACTCCGTGACCGGTACCATGCTTATAATCAAGACCTCTTTGCCAAAGTTTATTTCTGGCCAAAATATCCAACTTTACACCTGCCGTCCCTATTGGAAAACAAGCTGATGCCAAGGCAACATGAGCTTTTAGAACTAACGTAAAATCCCTTATCATTTCTTTTGAAGGTTTTCCTAATGCAATCGTTCTGGTAACATCTGTGGTACCATCTAAATATTGCCCCCCGCTGTCAAGCAACAATAAAGAACCTTCATCCAGCACCTTATTGGTCTTTTCGTTTGGCTGATAATGCACGACTGCACCATTTTGCGCAAATCCGGCAATAGTATTGAAACTTTCTCCCCAAAAATATTTTTGCTCCGCACGAAACGAATGTAATTTTTTCACCACATCAAGTTCCGTTTTTTGCCGATAATTTTCATCAAGCCAACATAAAAATTTGCTCAAGGCTACCCCGTCGCGAATATGACAATTTATCATACCTTGCATTTCAACGGGATTTTTTTCGGCTTTCAACATCTGACAAATATCCGGAGCTTTAATCAACTTGGTTTTGTCATCAATCATTGTTTTGATTTTTTCCGGCGCAATATGCGCATCATACATCAATTTCACTTCACCTAAATTTGCCATTTTTTCGGTAAAATCTTGCCAATTTCCATTTGACAGTTCGGTTACCAGATTATCACCATATAAAATTGTATTTCCATCTTTAGCAACTAATGCATAGGCTCTTACCACAGGAGAATACGGCAAATCGTGAGCATATATATTCATCAGCCAAGAAACACTGTCAGCAGAAGTAAATAAGTAATATTCTGCCTGCTGATCTTTTAGCATATTTTTTATAACTGCAATTTTTTCCGCACTGCTCTGTCCTGAAAACGCAACATCACGTTGCCGAATTTTTATTGTTTCTTTTGTATTTGCTCCAAGCCAATCACCCGCATCAAAAAACTTCATATCAAAAAAATGACGCTTTATAAATTCCATTTCCGCTACTGTGTGGCACCAGGCATCGTATCCGATATTTGTAACATTCAACGGTTTGAGTAAATCACATACATTTTTTAATCTTGGTAACAAATCGACTACAACTATTTCAGAAGCCTCCGTCTCCTGCTTTGCTTGTAATTCATAACGTCCATCAACCAATAAGTATGCGCTGTCTTTAGTTACTACCGCAATTCCTGCTGAACCGGTAAAACCACATAATTTGCTTAATTTATGTTCGTTTGATGAAATATCTTGTCCGATGTAACGATTGCCATAGGCTATAACGTAAGCATCTAAGTTTTCATCTTGCAATTTTTTACGTATTTTTTCGATTACCGTCATTACTTAATCCTTTTTAATAAAGCAGCGCGCCAGTTATCCATTTCATAAATTTTTTGCACTTCAAAACCATATTTTCGGTGTTCATTTATTACCCACTCAACTTGTTCATCTATAAATCCGGAAATAACCGCATATCCTCCGATTTTCAAGCTCTCTGCCATATTTTTAGCCATAGCAATTAAAGGGCGTGCTAAAATATTGGCTAAAATAACATCATATGGAATATTTTTTTGCACAATTTCCGAAGAATAACCATCACTATATGCAGTTGAAATTTGTTTATCTACCCCGTTATCAATTGCATTTTGTTTAGCCACTTCAACTGATTCATTATCAATGTCAACTGCAATTATATGTGAATTATTCCAAATTTTTGCGGCAGCAATTGATAAGATACCGGAACCGGTGCCGACATCCAACACTTTTTCAATACCTTTGTCAATTTTATTAATATCGGAAATGGCCTGCAGACAACATTTAGTTGTTTGATGTTCTGAACCAAAAGCCGTTGCAGCATAAACCATAACCCCTATTTTTCCGTTAGTATTGATATTTTTTTCGTGTATTCCGTAAACCAAAAATTCTTCCACTTCCAGAGGAGCAAATTTGATAACGCTATCAGCTAGCCAATCATCACTTTGTAATTTTTCAATTGTGTAATCAGGTAAATTTAAACCGTAACCTTGTGCTGCATTCAACATATCTTTTTCAGAAACCGAATTACGCAAATATCCGACTAATTGCTCAAATCCGTCATCAGTATAATCATTCGCCACTACTTCAAAAAACTCCTCAGCAAAATTTTGCAAATCTTCCGATACTTCAGAAACTGGGTTAAATTTTACAATTTGACAACTTCCGGCATTATTACTCATTTTTTTATCTTTCGTTATTACTTTTTTTACCAAAATTAATTTATAGTATGCTTAGTATATTGTGTAAACCTTAAAAAGAGCTTATCATGAAAAAAATATTTATTCCAGTTTTAACGCTTTTAATGCTTGGTTTCGCCAACTTAAGCCACGCTCGTTGGGGCGAAAATTTCAGTAGACATAATTATCCGGGAAATGATTCTTGGTTTTCTTCCGACAGTGATGCCTATTGGTTAAACAAACTCCGTAATTATAAAAAGTATCCGGTGAACTTTTATTCTCAGCGCCTGATTAACAAGGGTAGCGGAGAAGAAACTCAAGAAGTTGTAGCTCACGAATACAAAAGAGGAATTGCTGTGACCGCCCGTTTAGGACAACGCATGTATGATTCCACTACTTACACCATTACCACCAAAACCGGAGGAGAACAATATAAAGCGGTAACAGATGGGGTGATATACAACACCTTAAACGAAGTCAAAATTAAACAAGGACAGTTATTTACCCCGCTTGGAGAAGTAAAAATCAACGGACAATACTATGTATTGTTTGAAATTCCGGATTCTTCTTATATAATTGCTGTAGATTACAAGGGATACCCTTTAGATGCTCTTGGATTAATTGAAAACGGCTTTTTATATATTACCAAAGATATTACCGTTATACGTCCGCACGACTTGCAGTTTGAGCAGTATAAAGACGTGACAGAAACATCAAGTGACGCAGAGCTTAATTTTGCAGTTAAATTTGACGGCATTCAAGGTGACCAAATGGCTTTCATTATTTCAAGCAGTGACAATCCTGATGAAGACCAACGTAAATTTGCACCTTTAAAAGAAAAAATTATACAAATCCGCGGTATCAACTTCAAAATTATCTACGTTTCACCTGATTATATTGAATATATGATAATGGATACAGAAGCTACGCCAGAAAAAGAGAATTAAAACTCTACAATATGTATTGTTTTTAACGACATAAGAGCTCTTACATGCATTTGTAAGAGCTCTTATTGTTAAGTCATTAACTTTTAAGCATTTTTAATGAAAATAATATAATCTTACTGATATATTACAATACACAAAGGAGTCTAAATATGAAAAAAATTTGTAGTATACTTGCTTGTTTGTGCATCATGGCATGTACGTCAACCAATAAAGGAACTCAAAGCCTTAATGTCGAAGGTTTATCGTTAAGAGCCAGACCTTTGGCTGTTTCCATTGTTCCGGGAGAAAAAATTTATGGAACAGCCAAATGTGTAAACTTTTTAGGTATTCCGTTAAGTTCTCCTTCAAAACAAGCCTATGGAGCAAAATTAGAAACACAACAAGGAAATTTTGCCGGAGATAATTGTACAAGAGGAGCTATTTATGATGCCATTGTATCTTCAAATGCTGATTTGATTTTGTCACCGCAATATGTAACTACAGGAACGTCTTTTTTATGTTTACCTTGGATAGGATGCATGTATAATGACAGAACCATTACGGTTACCGGACGTAAAGGAACTTATGTATATGATAATGAAGTTCCTGCATATGAAACAGCGCCGCTTCCTATACAAAACACTTACGAGGCACCTATGGTAAATGTTGTAGAAACATCTGAAATACCGGCAACAGATGTATCGGAAATTCCAATATATGTGATAGAATAATGAGAAATAATTAAATTGCAAAACACCTCGAATACGTGTTTTCGGGGTGTTTTTTTATAAACTTCGGGTTGCAAGAATCATTCTCGCAACCCGAAGCAGAGTTTTAAACGTATCTGTTAAGTGGTAAAAAACATACGTTTAAACTATGTCCATATTATCGTTTTTGCAGGAAAGATGCTCTATGATTTCTTCAAACGAAAGATTTGTTTTTGCCTCACTTACAATCTCATTTATAATCCGCAATTTCTGCATCAAATTCAAATATTGTAAATTTTCGCAAATTATGTAATCTACATAAGACATTTTTTTAGCGGTATCTTTTTTGTAAGTAACCGTGATTTCTTGCGTAAAAATACATTCTCTCTTGACCATAGCATTCCTTTAAAAAACAAATAAGAAAAAAGACCGCAAAAGCGGTCGGGGAGTTAGAAAATCAACGCTGGGTGATCCCTTTGGTCTTTAAGCAAAGCTCTGGACATTCACCAAAGGCTCCCCGACCATAGTCAGAGAGAATCCGTCCATTATCTCGGACGGGGAGATGTGTTATATAACACACTATCAAGTCCAACGTGGGATTTCTACGTCCCCGAGTCTCTTTTTCAGACTCTGAACACGAACAAACGTTCGCATCTGTTTGCGAATATAACATAAAAAAATTAAATTGCAATATCTATTTTTGATTTAATTTATATTTTTTTATTCTTTATAATTGTGTTGTGTATATCAGGTTAGTCATACCTTTAACGCCTATCGGGTATCCGGCGGTAATCACCAAATATTCTCCTTTTTTCCCGATTTTGGCCTTCTTTGCAACTGCCTGCGCCGTTTCTTCCAAACCGGTAAAGTTTTTAAATACTTCCTGATTTACAAAAGCTTTTACCCCCCACAACAAACCTAATCGACGGGCTACGGTTTCATTGAGGGTAATAGCTAAAATCGGACGGCTCGGACGTTCACGAGCCATTGATAAAGTAGTAAAACCGCTGGCACTATATGTCACCACCGCTGCCATATGCGGAACAACCTCTAGCATTTCACAAGCCGCAAATGTAATAGCATCAGCCATATCATCACAGTCTGATAAGTCTTTATCATATTGCACACGTGAATAATAACTTGCGTCATTTTCTACCTGATTAATTATCTGATGCATCATCTGCACGGTTTCCGCCGGATAATTACCGGCCGCAGTTTCTGCCGAAAGCATCACCGCATCAGCACCATCAAATACGGCATTTGCCACATCGGAAACTTCGGCTCTGGTTGGTGTCGGATTATTAATCATCGACTCTAACATTTGAGTTGCCACAATCACCGGACGAGCATATTTACGGCAAGTTTTAACGATGCGTTTTTGTAACACCGGCACAGTTTGAATCGGGCATTCGACACCTAAATCACCACGAGCAACCATAATACCGTCAGATTCTTTAACTATATCCTCAAGTTCATCAACTGCACTCGGTTTTTCCAGTTTAGATATTATCCACGCCTTATCACCCACAAGCTTCTTTGCCATTCGCACATCAGATACGCTTTGCACAAACGATAAGCACACCCAATCAACACCCTGCTCGAGTGCAAATTGCAAATCTTTTTTATCTTTTTCGGTAATTGCATTAATTGGTAATTTCACATTTGGTAAATTAACACCTTTATGTGCCGATAGATATCCGCCGACAATAACTTTTGTTTTGGCTGTATAATTTTTATTTTCCACAACCTCAAGTTCTATATTGCCGTCATTCAATAGTAACTTATCACCAACCTTAAGAGCATCAAAAATCTCTTTATGAGGTAATTGCACACGCTTTTCGTCACCATCTTCGTCTTTCATATCCAAAATGAATATTTGCCCTTTTTGCAATAAAACCTTTTCGCTTTTAAACGTTCCAACTCTAAGCTTAGGCCCTTGTAAATCTGCAACAACCGTTAAATGACAACCGTATTTTTCAGAAAGCTTTCGCACGGTTTGCAAACGCTCAGCGTGTTCCTCATGCGTTCCATGACTAAAATTGAATCGAAAAGCATCAACACCTGATTTTACCAATTTTTCAATCATTTTCGGAGTAGCGCTGGCCGGACCGATTGTCGCTAAAATCTTTGTATGTGTATCTGTTGGCATAACTTTTTTCCTATTTTAAATTTTCAATTTATAAATATATATACAGCTTATAAATTAACAATATATTATTTACAAGATTAATTTTTTATCATTGTTTTACTTTATTTGCTATTTCCGCTGACACATCTTCCGTATAGCTTGTTACGACGGCAATTGAATTTTTCTTAAAAATAGCTGAAACATTTTTTCTGCAGCAACATCTTCCAGTGCTTGGTTTATTTTATCCGTATATTCTTCTAATTGTTTTTGATAATTATTTATTAAATCATTTCTTTTAAGTTTGAGTGAATCCAGATAAACTATGGCAAAATCATCTTTAACTTTAGCATTTTTATATTTTTGATTTTTTCTTCGGCAGATGCCACTTCCTCACTCAACTTATAGACATCATCTTCAAATTTCTTTTTACTTTCAACCAAACCTATTTTGGTTAAAACATCATCCATATTATATACATAAATTTTGCGGTTCTTCTCTATTTCTTTTTCCAGAATCGTAATTTGTGCCGTATCTGCTTTCAACCGCTTTATTTCAGCATCAATGCGCTCTATATCTGAATTTATCTTATAACTGTTGTCTAGTATACAGAATATTAACAACTAAAATCCAACCAAATTTGTAAAAAAGTCAACGATTATTTTGAAAATACTTATTATTAAAGACTTACGGCATATCCTTTACGAAAAACTTTGTTCTTAAAATTTAAAAACCATTAAAAATCCATCATACCTTTCTCATTGAATCAACCTAAAATTGCGCTATATGCAAAATTGTATACCTCATCAATTTATTTCTTGTAAAAAATAATTTAGTTTGCTACAACAACATAAGCTTTTTTAAATTAAGGAGAAAAACAATGGCTGATGAAAAACAAGTTGATGTTGAAGTTGGTGGTGTTGCTGCCGACAGATTACGTTCTTTAATAGAAAGAATTGAACGCTTAGAAGAAGAAAAAAGAGAGTTGCAAAGCGATATACGTGATATTTTTGCTGAAGCTAAAAGCGCCGGATTTGATGTTAAAGCTATGCGCACCATCTTAAAGTTGCGTAAAATGAATGCGGCTGATCGTGATGAACAGGAAGTTGTTGTTGAAACATATCGTAAAGCATTGGATTTCTAATTTAAGCTCGCATTAGAAAAAACTCCGCTGCTGCGGAGTTTTTTATTTATTTCTTTGTCGATGCCAAACTTATGGCAATTTCCTCGGACATCTGATGTACCGCCAAGGCCTGAGCATTTACCAAGTCCTGAACACTGTTACCGCCTGCCTTAGCTTCATAGCTTCCTTGTGCTTTTTGCAAAATATTACCTTTGGCGTCGGTTATATTCCACCATGCCGACAAAATAACTTTATCACCGAGATATGCCTGAAGTTTATTAATTTCTATATTAACGTTATATTGAGCATTTTCGCTGTCAAAAAAAGTACGTTTGACATATGCATTAGGCAAATAAGCGATCAAATCATTGGTTACGGTACCCTGCAAAACATCTGGATAAACCTCACCCCAACGTTCATATTCCATAACCTTAACCTGCGTGGAATCTTCGGAACTTATTATCATTTGCGCCTTATTCAGCATATCCGGAACTTTAACCCGAGTTACCGCCACATTAATATTTTTATCGGAAATCGTGCGTAACCCCTCGCTGTCCATCACATAAAACGTTGAATCGGGAGAATGCCAACTGCAAGCGGCTGTAGCCATAATGCTCAAAATCATAAATAACTTTTTCATTTTATTTCTCCTTACCCTGAATGATTGCTTCCGGATGACGCTCCAGATAATCGGTTAAATTTTTAAGTGAACGACCGGCTTTGGCTATTTCTTCCAACGTATTGTTAATATTATTAATCGTTCTGGTGGTTTCGCCGTTTTTCTTATCCATGACTTCATCAACTTTAGCTGTGATACTACCGATATTTTTCGCTACCTCTTTGATATTATCCATAATAGAAGGCATATTTTCATCAACACTTGCCGAAACCGAACCTATACTTTTCATTATTATCGGAAGATTTTCATCTATATCGTCCAAAATATCACCTAACTTAGATAATATTCCGCTTAAAGGAACATTCTCTAAATCTTTAGAAAGCTGAGCAAAAGGCGAATATATGGTCGGGATTTCCCAATATTTACCGTTGCCGTGCAACACGGCCGGTGATTTTTCATCCATCACCAACTCAATCATTAATTGCCCTGTTAAATAATTTGCCGAAATGAGTCGCGCCCGCAAACCTTTGTCAATTAAGTTATCAAATATCTGCCTTTCCTCTAATTCAGAACTGTCAACAGCATCTATACTATCTTCAATATTAAATAATATTAAAACCGGTGTTCTAAATGTACCTTCTTTTAAATTTGCCTGTAAACTGATATCCTCCACTTTTCCGACTTCAACGCCCTTGAATACCACTGGCGAACCCACACTCAAACCCCGTATGGATTCTTCAAAATACATTACCACCAAATCATCTCGGTTAGGAGTAAATTTATTGATAACATAATTAAAAACAATACCGATAAAGGCTGCCATCCCTATAATCACAAACAGTCCGGTCATTTTATATGTTTTTTTATTTTGCATCTTATTTTTCTCCTCCTCGGGTTAAAAACTTATACACTTCTTCGTTCGGCGGATTTTTCAGCAAATCATTAGGATTTCCCCGTGCCAAAATACTTTTGCTTTGAGCGTCTAAAAATATGGAGTTATTACCAATCGCAAAAATTGAACTGAGTTCGTGCGTTACCACTACTATCGTTGTTCCCAAACTATGATTCAATTCCAAAATCAAATCATCCAAATTGCGTGAACTTATCGGATCTAATCCGGCAGAAGGCTCATCAAAATACACAATATCCGGATCCATGGCTAAAGCTCTGGCAAGACCTGCTCGTTTTTTCATACCGCCGCTTATTTCCGAAGGATAAAAGTCACCAAATCCTTTTAATCCCACCAATGCCAGCTTCAACTCAGCCAACTCTCTTATGGTTGATAGCGAATAATCGGAATACTGTTGTAAAGGCAACATAATATTTTCTGCCAACGTCATTGAACTGAATAAGGCACCGCTTTGATACAATATACCTGACTTTTCTCGAATCTTTTGGACTTCTTCTTCGGAAGCCTTTGTAATATCAGTACCGTTAATAATTACCGTCCCTTTTAACGGCTCAATCAATCCGGTAAGTACTCGCAACATACTGCTTTTTCCGCATCCGCTCCCGCCCATAATTATAAAAATATCACCTTTATTTACCTGATAATCGGCATTTTTCAGCAATACGTAATCTCCGTAGCCGACCGTCAAATTTTTAGCTTCTATGGCAATATCTTTTATCATATACCAAGCTCCTGACAAATCACCGTGATAATACCTGTTACCACAATCATCCATACAATGGCACATACCACTGATTTTGTGGTCGCTTTGCCTACCCCGTCGGCATTCTTTTCGCATTTAAGACCACTATAACAACCACACAGAGAAATAATAATCGCAAAACAAAAGCTATGAAAGAGACCAACCAAAAAGTTATTCAGACGGAAAGCTTTGAAAGCATAATTCCAATACTCCTGATACGGTATATCCATCAGAAATACTCCCACAAAGGCTCCTCCCATCATACCCAGAAAATCCGAAATCATCGTTAATATCGGCATTGCTATCATTAATGCGAAAAGACGTGGCAAAACCAAAAAATCTATTCGGGAAAGCCCCATTGTTTGCAAGGCATCCAACTCTTCATTTACCTGCATGGTTCCTATGGTTGCGGCATAAGAAGATCCGGTACGACCTGACATAATCACCCCGACCATAATTGCCCCCATAATTCGGCACATACCTATAGTTACCAAACTTGCAACATAAATTTGCGCACCGAATGTTTGTAATTGTACCGCACCCACAAACGCCAAAATTAATCCGATAAGAAAACTTATCAAACAAACGATACCTATCGCTTTAGGTCCGCAATCTTCAAGAGCTGCAAAAAAATCTATTTTTCGCATAATTGAATTAAATCTCAAACAACGCCCGATTCCAGATAATACATTCCCAATAAAATTCAAAACATCTGCTGTTTTTTGCTTTAATTCCAGAGTTTTTTTGCCTATTTCCTCAATTGTTGAAAATTTTTCACTTCCTCTGGAAGGATTTCTATCTACAGCAAAGGCCAAACCGATTAGATCTTGCAAATTCTGTGGCAGATGCTGCATATTAAGCGCAACATTTTTTTCCTGACACAGCCTTCGAGTATCATAAATAAAAAGCACCAGCGAAGAATCCCATGCTTCTAAATTCTCTGCTATGAAATCAACTTTTTTTATATCTGAGGTAAGCGACTCCTGCAAAACTGCAAATGGTGTATCAATATTTTGACGCAGAACATCACCGCTTATTATTATTTTCAGGCGATTGCTCTCAACTTTTTCAACATCAATCACGTTTTGCATTTTTTTCTGCATTACCCAAAGCCTCTTCCAACTCGATGGTTTCAACTTCGTCCAAATCCTGCGACGGCACTGCGTAACAGCCGTTAAACCACCTTCCTAAATCGACATCAGCACATCGTTTCGAACAAAACGGAGCATACTGTTCTCCGGTATACAACTTACCGCAAATCGGACACTTATGCGTATTAATCACTTCACTCACGGTTCAACTCTTCCGGTTCCAGAGCAAGTCGGGCATTCTACAGTGTATAAATCTCGCAAACTCGGACGTCTGCGCTGACGTATAATTTCTATATTACCGGCACGACTTAATCCTAAAATTCGACTGTGACATGTATCATCTGCCAATTCTTCTTCTAAACATTCAATTACTCTTTTCATAAAGCGATATTCTGAAGAACCTGCAAAGTCGATAATAATTTTTCCAGATAAATTACGCAACCTTATTTGACGTGCAATTTCTTTCGCAGCTTCAATATTTAAGCTGTCTATATCCCCAACACTGCGTTTACCGCCACTATCGACATCAATTGCCACACAGGCTCTTGTTTCTTCAATTTGCAAGCTTCCACCGGATTTCAAATTTACAGTTCTCTCAAGAGCATCAATGATTGCATCGTCTACACCATATTCCTCAAATCCTTCTTTTTGTGTTGTTACTTTTCCACTATATACTTGTGCAACTTCCTCAGCCAATTTCGGACTATCCACCACCACTTCATTTAAGCTGTCTTGGTAACGACGAATATACTCAATAAGCGGATTTTCTTTTGCATAGAGCAAAGCCGGAGCCGATAGCGTTCTTGCCTTTTTACGAATATCTTCATAGCAAGAACGCAATACCTCCATTTCCGCCAACACCTGAGCTTCTTCCGCTTCTCCTGCCAGAGTGCGCAAAATCCACCCTTCCGCTCCGTTGCATTTTTCCTTAACAGATTTAATATACTTTTCAGCCTTTTCAATGTCTTCGATTTTGCGAGAAGCCTCAACATCGTATTTAAACGGGCAATACACTAAATACGATCCAACTAACTGCACATTTCTTACAACCTTTGCCCCCTTTTCAGCTCTTTTTTCTTGGGCAACTTGCACAACAACGCTTTGTCCCTCACTCATATTTGCCTCTTTCAGAGCCGGCTCATATGAGTTTAAAAATGCTTCATGACCGTCACCTATGTCAACCAAAAATCCGTATTTATCATTTGCCAAATTTATTTTTTTAATAATCTTACCTAAATACACATTTCCTTCTATTGCACGATTTTCATTATAAATATCGACCTCTGCCAATCCGTTTTCATCAAACACAGCGATACCGAAAGCTTCTTCATTTCTATCATAAACTATTTTTTGCGCTTTCATTTTATTCCCTCTCCCTTTAATAAATTAATCGTTTCATTGAGTGGCAAACCGACGACCCCTGAGTATGAGCCAACTATTTTGGTAACGTATGCAGCCAGACGTCCTTCTATTTTATAACCACATACTCCCTTCCATTCTCCACTTTGCAAATATTCCTCAATTTCCCAATCAGTTAACATTTTCATTGTAATTTTTGTAGTCACTGTTCTCTGCGACACTTTGCCTTTTTTATTGATTAAGCACACTGAACTTATAACTCGATGAGAGCGCCCAGACAGCAGTTTCATATAACTTCTTTGTTCGTCAACGCTATTAGCTTTGTGTAATATTCTCTGTCCGACAGTAACTATTGTATCACATGCCAATATATTCTCATTCGGATACAGCTTGGCAATATGTTTTGCTTTTTCAAGAGCCATCCTTTTCACATATGGTAATGGTTTTTCGTGCTCCAGACAATCTTCACATATGTCAGCAGGTTTAATCTGTTTAGGTTCAAACACGACCTGTCGCAACAAAGCAATCCGTTGCGGAGAGCCTGAAGCCAATATAAAATCTTTTGCATTCATTACAACGGCTCTTAAAAAAATTATTAATTTTCGTCGTCAAAAGTTTTTTCCATACGCTCATGACGTTCCTGTGCTTCAATCGAAAGAGTAGCAACAGGCCTTGCCTCTAAACGTTCGATACCTATCGGCTCGCCGGTTTCTTCGCAATAGCCATATGTTCCATCTTCAATTCTATCCAGCGCTTCGTCAATTTTAGTAATAAGCTTGCGAATTCTGTCTTTAGTGCGCAAATCAAGAGATTTATCGGTCTCCAAAGAAGCCCTATCAACATCATCTGGTTGATTCAAGCCCCCTTGACGCAAATCATCCAAAGTGTCTGCAGACTGCATAACCAATGTCTTTTTCCAATTTTCCAACTTCTGGCGAAAATACTCCAGTTGCATTTCATTCATATATTCTTCATCGGCCGTAGGTTTATAATCCGGTGGCAAAACAATAGAGGTTGTCATTTTTCATCTCCTTTTAATAGTGATTTTGGTTGAGGTTAGCAATAAAATTTCACAACTTCAAGAGCTATTATCCAATTAACCACAGACTCATTAATTAAATGTCCAGGTCACAATATTATTGATATCTAGACTACATAGTCCTTTATCTTGTTCAGTTATTCCAGTTACCATAGCTCTGGTAACAGGTAAAGTACCTTTAGGGGTTCCTCCGTCATAACCATATACAGGCCAATACAAACAAGAACCATTTATACACACCGAATATAAATCAACATTTTGATTACGACGCCAATCTTTCATTGCCAGTTCTATACATTGTTTTCTGCGCAATCCTTTGAAGGCTATTGAAAACTTAGTATTATCATTACCGGCCTTAGCAACTGTAACTTCACCTCCAAAAACGTGAAAGATCTTATTACCGCTCACTCTGAAAGTGGATGGTATAAATTTACTGAAATTAACATCAGAATAGTCTTTTTCCACAGCTCCTGCTTTAGATATAGCTGTAGCCAAATCACCAAGTTGCACAGACGCCTGACTGAATTTATGTTCATTAAAAACGTTAGTCACAATTTTACCAATGGATACAATAACAGTCATGACTACAGCCATATACCCCATCGTTTCTACCATAGAACGCCCTTTTTCACCAGCTTTATGATTTATCATTTACCACCTCTTCTCTTGATTGTTCAAGATACCATAAAAAAGCATCATTCACAACCTTTTTTATAAAATACTTTATTTTTTTCATAAAATAATTATAATAGGTTCGTCAATTGTTACAAGGAATATTAAATGAAAAAGATTACCTTTTTTTTAACGGCGGCTTTTTTTGCAACTTTCTGCATATCTGCCGCCCGTGCTGATAGCTATAATTACACTCCGTATATAGGTATTGACTATGCGTATAATCATACTACAGCCAAAGGCTTTAATCCTTATTATAACGTTATAGGCATACATGTCGGTTCAGATTATAGTCAATATTTTGGAACCGAG
>JAFUXW010000284.1 GCA_017477035.1 Alphaproteobacteria bacterium
ATAGTTATAAATAAAAAAGATGCCAAAGATTTAAATGGTTTAGTGGAAGTTTTACGCCAGGATCCGCGTTTTGAATTGTATGCAATGCAGTTTTCACAAAGTCCGAGTGCTGCAAACGGAGGAAAATTAGGTTGGATTGTTAAAGGAAAACTTCCGACTGTGTTAGAAAATACCGTAATCAAGTTGAAGGAAGGCGGGGTATCAAATCCGGTGGCCTACGGAAACGATTATTACATTTTCAAGATGGATAAAATATTCAATCCGCAAACAGATGCTCAATCTCTTCCTGACAGAAATCAGGTAAAACGCTATTTGGAAAATAAAAAACTTGAAGAATATTCCAATAAATATATTAAAAATCTGCGCAATCGTGCTTTGATTGAAAAGAAAGTGTAATGACTGACATACTAAGTCTGCGCGATACTGTTGAAAAATATGGTCTGTTGGCAAAAAAATCTTTGGGACAGAATTTTTTGCTTGATATGAATATTACCGATAAAATTATTCGTAGCTCCTTAAGTGCACAAAATAAAAAAGATTTTAAAGGTCAATGTGTATTTGAAATAGGTCCGGGGCCGGGAGGATTAACCAGAGCTATTTTAAATGCGAATCCCAGCAAACTTACTGTTATAGAAATGGACTCTCGTTGTATTAAAATAATGAAAGATCTGAAAGAAAAATACGGCGATATAATGCAAATTGTGGAAGGCGATGCCTTAAAATATCCTTTTGATAAAGCAAGCAATTTGCCAAAAAACATTGTAAGTAATTTACCTTATAATATTTCTGTTCCATTGTTATTGCGTTGGATTAGAGATATAAAACAATTTAACAGCTTAACATTAATGTTTCAAAAGGAAGTAGCAGAACGTATAACAGCAGAGCCTAATAATAAAAATTACGGACGCATATCAGTTATGGCTCAGTTAACTTGCAAAATCAAAACATTATTCAATTTAAATCCAAATTGCTTTGTTCCGGCTCCGAAAATATGGTCTACAGTGTTACTTTTTCAGCCTTTGGAAAAGATACCTGATGCACCTATATTACATAAAGTAGAAAAATTAACCGAAGCTGCATTCGGACAACGCCGTAAAATGTTGCGACAGAGCTTGAAAAATGTTCCTAACATAATTGAACTATGTGATAAAGCTGAAATTGACACTACCGCCAGAGCGGAAAATTTAACACCGCAACAATATTTAAGATTGGCGAATTTAATTTAGATAAACTTACAGCATTTGCTTATTTTGCAACGACACTTGCCATATAAAAATTCCTCTCTGATGTTGGATAAAAAAATATTTAACCTTTTCTGGGAGGGGCTAATCCATTTCAGCCAAACGTTCAGCCTGATCTTCCGCCACCAAAGCATCAATAATTTCATTTAATGCTTCACCACTGACTACATCTTCAAGTTTATATAGTGTAAGATTTATTCTGTGATCGGTCACTCGCCCTTGCGGATAATTATAAGTTCTTATTCTCTCGCTACGATCACCGCTTCCTACTTGTAGTTTTCGTTTTTCGGAATAATTGGCGTCAATAGTAGATTTTTGATTATCATACAACTTAGCACGCAAATGATTCATAGCTTTTTCTTTATTTTTAAATTGAGAACGTTCATCTTGGCATTGAACCACAACTCCAGTCGGAATATGGGTAATACGAACCGCAGACTCTGTTCGGTTAACGTGTTGCCCTCCGGCTCCTGAAGCTCGATACACATCAATTTTTAAATCAGCCGGATTAATATATAAATCGACTTCTTCTATTTCAGGAAGAACGGCTACCGTCGCTGCCGAGGTATGCACTCTTCCTTGAGATTCTGTGACCGGAACACGTTGAACACGATGTGCTCCGGATTCAAATTTTAACTTGGCAAAAACATCTTTACCGGTAATTTTTGCCGACGCTTCTTTATATCCTCCGATACCATTTTCATTAGTATCTAAAATTTCAAATTGCCAACCTTGTTTTTGCGAATAGCGCTGATACATTTCAAACAATACAGCTGCAAATAAAGCCGCTTCGTCACCGCCGGTTCCGGCTCTGACCTCAAGAATTGCATTTTTTTCATCATCGGCATCTTTGGGCAATAACAAAATACGAATTTGCTTTTCCAATTCCGGAAGCTGTTCTTTTGCCTCATAGTATTCGGCTTCAGCCATTTCTCGCATTTCTTTATCTAAGTTACTGTCGTCCATCATTGCTTTGTCATCAGCCATAATTTGCTGTTGATGTCTATAGTTATTGATTGCATTAACCACAGGTTCTAAAGTGGCAAGTTCCTTATTAAGCTTTACTAACTCTTCAGTTGATATACCTGAATTTAGCAATGCTTGCACTTCTTCAAAACGATTTACGACATTGGAAAGTTTTTCATCTAAATTCATTATTGCAATTCCTTTATCAAATTTACTTGAGATACAGTTTTTTGTTCACCGCTGTCCAAATTCTTTAAGGTAACTGTATCATTCAACAACTCGTCAGAACCGATAATTACTGCCTGTATAGCATTAGCTTTGTTGGCTTTTATCATTCTTTTCTTCATATTTCCGGTGTAACTGTGCTCAACACGAAAACCTGCTAAACGTAATTGATGAGCAATTTCCAAAGCTTTGTCATTTGTATCTTCACCTACCGGTATTACCGCTATCGGACGAGGTAAATTCACATCTTCTTCTAAAAGCATAGACAACCTTTCAACACCGCATGCCCAGCCAATACCGGCAATATCTCCGCCTCCCATTTGTGATACAAGTCCGTTGTATCTTCCCCCTGCTAATACAGTTCCCTGAGCTCCTAATTTATCGGTTGTTAACTCAAATACCGTGTGTGAATAATAGTCAAGTCCGCGCACTAAGCGGTTATTTACTCGATATTTAATCCCCAAATTGTCCAGTCCGCGCAAAACATCTGCAAAAAATTTTTGTGATGTCGTATTTAAGCTGTCAGCATAAAGAGGAGCATTTTCAACCACGGCCTTATCACATTCTTCTTTAGAATCTAAAATTCTCAATGGATTTTTCAGCAAACGATTTTTGCTGTCTTCAGAAAGTTCATCATAATGTTCTTGCAGATACTCTACCAGTTTTGTGCGATATGAATTTCTACTTTCTTCATCACCCAGTGAATTAATTTCTACGGTAACTTGTCCGCTTAGCCCCAGTTTTTCCAAAAACTCATAGGCCATGGCGATAACTTCTATATCGGCCTGAGGGGTATCCACTCCCAAGAGTTCTACGCCAAATTGAGTAAACTGACGCTGACGTCCTTTCTGCGGACGCTCATATCTAAACATCGGACCGGAGTAATAAAATTTAATAGGTAAATTCTGCTGCATACCGTTAGAAACAAAAGCTCTCACCACACCAGCAGTTCCTTCCGGGCGCAAAGTAAGGCTTTCTCCTCCCTTATCTTCAAAACAATACATTTCTTTAGTAACTATATCCGATGTATCTCCCAAATTGCGGGCAAATACTTCCGTAAACTCAAAAATAGGGGTTTCTATTTCTTCAAAGCCGTATTTTTCAACTACTTCTGCTCCGGTATAAACCACTTTTTTCATTTTTCTTTTAGCAGCACCATACAAATCATAAGTGCCGCGAACACTCTGAACTTTATCCATTATTTGATACCTAATCTTGTGTTTTAAAGTAAGAATCCAAACTGATGTTTTTACGCTTTATATTAGTGGCTACAGTAATCGGTTTTTCATCCAAATAAAATTGGACATTACGAGGTCTGCCTACAGTTAATATCAAGCCTTTTTCAGACGGAAAATCATATTTATAGCCTTTGTTATAAACTCCGTTAAGTATAACTTTTTTACCTTGGCGCAATTCCAACCAAGATGGCCCGCTGAGAACAATTTTCATCTTTGGTAATAAGACTTTATCAGCTTTATTTTCTTCCTTTTTCTTATTTCCGTCATCTTCAACTTTTTTATCATCTTTTATTTTTTCATCTGATGCAGAATTTTCATCAGTTTTTGTTTTATCTTCTTTTTTATTTTCATTTACTTGCTTTTCGTCAGTGTTTGATTTGATATCAGTTTCATTTTTTTCCATTTTTTTTGCTTTTGAAGCTTCTTTTTCGACAGCAAGTTTTTTCTCAACTTTTTTCTCGGTTTCTTCGGAAACGATTACCGGTTTAGGCAATACCATGGAAGTATCTTCTGAAATATCTTCAAACTTTGAAGTTATCGGTAAAACAGACCAAGCAACAGCCAGCAAAGCAAGTCCTAAAATACCTAAAATTATGTGCTTCATCCGAGGGTATGATACAGCTTTATCTTCTCCGGAAAGGTGTTGCTTAGGTTCATTTTCACCTGTTAAAATTTGCTTATATGAAGCAACTATTCTGTCACTGTTAAGTCCCAAAATTTTGGCATAACTACGCACAAATCCCAAACAATACGGCATTGGCGGAATATTTGCAAAATCCATATTTTCAATAGCATTCAAATAGAATTTCCTTATATATAACTCATCGGCTATTTCATCTATAGTTTTATTTTGTTTAATACGTGCATTTCGCAGCATTTCGCCTATGGTTTGCACATCTTCGTTTTCTATTAAATCTTCCACTTTTTTTTCTCCTGTGCGGTGCTTATAACATAAAAATCAGTCAATTGCAATACCATGATCATAGGCATAAGCCAATAATTGCTGCCGAATACTGTTTTTGGGTGATTTTAAAAGACTCTTAACGTAGTCTTCAACATCCTCTTCTTTCATACTTCTTATCATTTTTTTTACTTTTGCATAAGAAGCACCTGAAACAGATAAATTACGATATCCCAATCCGATTAAAGTCATTGCTTCCAGCGGATTACCAGCCATTTCCCCGCACACGGAACAATATACTTTATATTGTCCGGCTTTATCAACAATTTTTTTCATTAGTTTCAAAAACGGAGCAGATAGCACATCATATCTGTTTGATAATAGCGGATTTCCTCTGTCACAAGCAAATACAAACTGATATAAGTCATTAGTTCCTACCGATACAAAATCCACTTGTTGTAACAATTCGTCAAGTTGAAATAAAACAGACGGAACCTCAATCATTATACCCACATTTACTTTTTTTGCCGTAGGATTTTTGCGCTGTTTTTCTCGTTCGTATTCCAATAAAAGTGTTTCCTTTGCTTCTATAAATTCTTGCAAAGAGGAAACCATTGGAAACATAATATTAAGTTCCTTGTCAGCGGCTGCGCGAAGCATTGCACGAATCTGTCTTTTTAATATAGCTCTACGGTCAAGAGTTATGCGAATCGAACGCCAACCTAGTGCCGGATTTTCTTCTTTCAATTCTCCCCAATATGGTAAAAATTTATCTGATCCTACATCTAAACTTCGGAAAATAATTTTTTTGTTACCCATTGCATCAAATAATTTTTTATATTGGCGCTCCTGACTTTCAACATCGGGCATTTTATCAACAGACATAAATGTTATTTCAGTTCTATATAGGCCTATTCCAGAGCACTTTGTTGGTTTAATATATTCATAATCCAAATCCAAGCCGTAATTCATAGCTAAATTAATTTTTACCCCGTCGAGTGTTTCTGTCGGTAAATCTTTTATTTTATTTAATTCGGCAAAAACTTTTTTTATTCCTGTTGATTTCTTTTGATACTCATTGATTAAACGGGCTGACGGACGAACATAAACCATTGCTTCGTCACCATTGACTGCAATAGTTTCTCCGGCTTTAATTTCTTTCAATACGCCGTGAATTTTAGCTATTACCGGAATATTGAGAGCTTTTGCCACAATGACAACATGCATTGTCGGGGTACAGTCTTCAATAATAAGGCCACGAATATGTTCGTAGTTATAGTCCATTAAATCGGCAGGTCCCATCGTTTGGGCAATAATTATTATATCTTCATCTACAGGGACTAACGTATTTTCTTCATCTCCGGCAATAAATGCCCGCAGACGGTCGGATACGTCACGTAAGTCATATAATCTTTCTTTTAAATATTGATCGCTGGTAGCAGATAACTTATTCCACATATCTTCATATACGTGTTCTACGGCTGCCTCTGCCGTATATCCTTTATCAATATCAGCGCTGATTTTTTTATACCACCCTTTATCAAGCGCAAACATTTTATAAGCTTCCATAATTTCGGTAGTGTTTCCTATAGAATTGTCAGCTTGGGTAATTTTAGTATCAATATAATTGACCATCCGTTCTCTGCCTTCGGCCAATTTAGATTTCTCAAGTGCGATGTTCTCGGTAAAAATATTAACCAGATCCCGATGTCGACGATGAAATACTGCTTTCCCGATTCCATATCCTTTGTTAAGGCTTACTCCATGCAAAGCATCACGTATGACGATACCTTTTTCTCTGATTATTTGGTTGCGATATTCGGCAAAAGAGTTTGTCGAAAATAAATCCGGTAAAGATAAAACAAGAGTTTCCACTAATTCAGCTTCTTCGTCATCAAATCCGTTATCGCCATTTTTGGTAATAACCAAGGTACCGATAGTAATATTTGCGCGCATTACCGGTACACTTATCATTGAAACATTAAGCCCTTTGTTTATTTCTTGTTGCGGACGCTTCGTTGCAGCGCTTTTACCAATGTAATCTTCATTATAACGAATATTGGTTTTATAATTTTCGGCGTGATATTCTCCCATCATTTCCAAATAATTTTCATCAACCGTCGCATATAAAATCGCAGATTGCGCTTTGGTAGCGGAAACAAAAGATTTAAGTATTTTACTGAGTTTTTCCGCCATGGATGTTGATTTTATAAGTTCGGCACTAATTAATCGCTGTATGGCAAGAGCTTCGCTTACGGCTGTTGAAATTTGCATTGATATACCTATAAAAATTGTTGCAACCTTTTATATATATGGTTTATATTATTTTTTAACTTATGTAAACCAAAAAAAGGAGATATAAATGGCAAATACATATATGCGCGGACAAAATGATGAACGTCCGTGGGGAACCTGGGAAGTAATTGATTGCGGTCAAGGATTTTGTGTTAAACATATCGTAGTAAATGCAGGTGACATACTTTCCTTGCAATTGCACCATTTTCGTGCTGAACATTGGATTATTGTTAAAGGCGTGGCCACGGTTACTTTGGGAGAAATGGAAATAGAGAAGAAAGCCGGAGAATCGGTATATATTCCAGTGGAAACAAAGCATCGAATCCAAAATAAATCAAACGAACCGATGGAATTTATTGAAGTTCAGGTCGGTGAAAATCTTGATGAGAACGATATTGTGCGCTTTGAAGATAAATATGGTCGGGTTAAGTAAGAAAATTTGTTGTGCATAAGTCTTGGCATAACTTAAAAATCCTCTTGAACTTTGTGAAAGGTTAATGAATCCTTAACACGATAGTTGAGGGGATTTTTTTATGTTTGATAACAATGAAATTGATTATTTTTCGGAACAAACGGAAGATATTACGGTTGAAGCTTTTCCGGAACAGCTTGATACTGAAAATTCAGGACGTGAGTTGTGGGCTTTTTGTTTGCGAATAGAAAATAATTCTGATAAAAGAATTTGCCTGACAAAACAAAATTTTTGCATTACCGATAGTTACGGCCACAATCAATACTATTCTGCTGTTGGATTTAATGGCGAATTGCCTGATTTAGAACCTGGAGAATATTTTGAATATGAAGATACCGCTACATTTGAAGGCAATGCTGCGGTATTGTATGGCTTTTGCGAGGCTGTAAATTCAGAAGGAACTCCTCTTAAAATTAAGCTTCCTCTTATGCAGTTAAGCACTATTCTGACTAAAACCAGTCACCCGATATATCATTAAAATTGTGTAACACTTTTATCGTCTTTTATATACATGTTCAGGTATTTACGAGCATTTGCTTCCATGTAATCATCAAACGATTGGAACAAATTGGCAACCATACCGTTCCAATGTTTCTCTTTATCTTCAATAGACGTATCTATCGGCATAATCAAATCACGATAAGCTTCAACCGAGGTCTGAGCAGATGATTGATTATCTATAACTTTCAGCATTACCTTTAAAGTAGCGTGATATTTCAAACGATCTTTAGCGAAAAGCTGTTCGGATTTTTCTTCAGTGGCAGTAACACTCGCATCTTGAATAATAAACTCAGCAGTGCGATTAGAATTCAAATCGGCAGCTTCCAAACGTTCCTTTGCCCAAGTTTTTGCAGTTTTTTCAATAGAAATCGGGAATAAATGCTCTACATTAGGACGAGTAAACGATGGGGTAAATTCCGATTTAACATTAACGGTTTTTACCATCAACGGAATCGGAGCTTTATTATCAAAATGCAAATCGCCATATCTTTCCGGAGTTGCTGTATTGTTGTTCATTGTAGAACAAGCGTCAAGACTGAATGCGGTTAAAACAGCCAACATTACTTTGAATAAATTTTTCATATTCGTATCCTATTTTTGTTAAGTTAACTTTAGTCACAAAATAGCCAATAATGTTTAATATATATTTAAGACACGCCGTTTTTAAATTATAAAAATCATTGACTTTTGTCTATTTTTGTAATATTTTAAAGTATGCTTAGGAGATTGAAAATGACCAAAGAGAATTTAGTAGAAGAATTTAATAAAATTAAGGAAATATTGCGCCCTGGTTATAAATATCATAAATTTCGCAAGAGTTCTTCTCGGGCACATAATGAAAGGCCATTGCACATAGATACATTTTCTTCACTTTTGTTTGATGCGGATAAAAAGAAAACGCTTGCCGTTCTCAAAGGTATTGAGGATAACAAATTTGCTGTTACACCTATACAACGTTCAGCGGAGTGTTCTGTTCTGAAAGATATAATACGCGATAATATTCATGATGAAAATGTTGTTTCTGCATCTTTTAATGTTATGAAATCTATGCTTAAAGGAGTTGTTGACGAAATTAAAATGTATGAAGTTAATCATGCAGACAAAGAGAAAATAATATCAGATGTAGATTCAATGCAAGAAATGCTTTACGCTATATCTGACTTACGAGAAAATTATCCGAGCAAACTTGGTAAACAAACCGATTCTATTCACGAAACATACAAAGAAATGATGAATGGATTTTCTATGAGCGGGTTATATGAGGTGACTTTGGAAGACCGGTATCCTGAAATAGGTGATTATTACCATAGACTTGATGTGTATGAACAAACACGAGATATTGAAACCGAACGTCGACAAATTGATTCTGCGTGGGAAACAAATGAACAAATAGAGGCAGCAAAGCAAAGAATCTACAATAAATTCACTAAAAAAGAAATTGCCGACTACGAACAAAGTCATGCCGAACAAGTCAAAAAAGAAGATGCACAATATCAGGCAGAATTGAAAGAATTTGCCAAGGAACATATAAATCGTGAACGCAGTAAAGAGCATCAAAAACAAATTAATAAAATTAAATTGAAGAAAAGCGATGAGTTGTTTAAAGCAGCTTACAAGAATTACAAAGATGTGGCAAGAAAGCCTAAAAAAGATGGTAAATTAGAAAAGCCGGCATCTAATGAAGTTCCGAAACGCGCCGTATTCATCGGGCGTGCTGAGCCCACTCAACATTCTTAAATCAAAAACGGCTTCCAATATATTGAAGCCGTTTGCGTATATTATTTTTAGTGTTTTATCAATTCACCTTTATCAAAAGAATAAATCTGTCCGCAAAAATTACAGGTGGCAGTAATTTTGCCATTTTCCACCATATCATCAATATCTTCTTTTTTCATCGAACTTAAGGTATTAAGCAGTTTTTTTCGACTGCAACGGCAACCGAATTGATATTCGGTGTTTTTTACCACTCTCACCTTGTGTTCGTGGAACAATCGGAATAATATATCATTTAAGCTTAAATTTTTATCAAAAATTTCTTCTTGCTTCAAACTATCGGTCAAAATCTTATCTTCGTTCCATAATTCGGCAAGCATGTCGCTATCTTCTGAGATATCTTTACCGCCTTTTGTTGGCATTTTTTGAATTAAGATTCCGGCAGCTTTCCACTCATTACCGTTTTTCTGCAAGAATAGCCTTAAATGTGTGTCTATCTGTTCCGAATTTTTGAAATAACGCAAAGCGCATTCAGCCAAATTTTTACCTTGTAAATCTACAACTCCTTGATAGAGGTCGGTATTTTTTCCTTGATCAATAGTGAAAATTAAATTTCCCTGTCCAAGCCAATGCGGAGCCGGCTCAATTTGTCCTTCGGTTTTGCGTAAAATTTGAGCATCTGCTATGGCTTTAGCATCATATTTTGCGGTTGCTCGCATTTTACCGGCAGAAGTAACATCGGCGACCAAAACGGAAAGCGGTCCGTTACCTTGCATTTGCAAAGTAAATATGCCTTCAAATTTCATCAGCGATGAAATCAAAACTCCTAAAACCGAAGTTTCCGCAACTGCTGCCGCAACATTATCCGGATACGATTGATGTGAAAATATATCACTTAATACTTTATCCAAGCGTACAACGCGTCCACGGAAAACATTATCATCTAAATTAAAAGAAATACAATTATCGTTCATCATTTAAAAACCTCTGTGTTGTATATTTGTTGCAAATTTAGTTTATTTTAAAGGAATTTTCAAGTGTCTGACGAAAATATTGAAGAATATCAATCTATATCAACTAATTATAAACATAAATCTCAAAAAAAGATCACTCCGCAGAGGCTTAAAAATATAGGACTTTATTATCTTAAACGCTTTGAATCTTCGGTAGAAAATTTGCGCACAGTGCTGTATAGGCGCATAGAGGCATATGCTCACGAAAATCCCGAGTGGAAGAAAGAAGAAGCCTATCAATGGGTCGAAAATATATTGTCAGAATTTGAAAATTTGCACTATTTAGACGATTCTCGCTATGCTGAAATAAAAGTGCGCAACTATTTAAATGCAGGTAAGCCGGCGCGATACATTGTGACTAAACTCAAAGCTAAGGGAATAAGCTCGGAAAAAATATTTGATGTATTAAACGAACAACAATATAACCCTTTTGAAATGGCTCTTAAATTAGCTAAACGCAAAAAAATAGGCCCTTACCGATTAACGGAAATCAGACGAGAATCTAAGCAAAAAGATATGGCAACATTAATTCGTGCCGGATTTGATTATGATATTGTCTGTGAAGTTCTTAATTATCAACCAGATGATACAGATTGATAAAGTTTTATTTTTTTATTAGACGCCACAAGGCTTAACATATTTATATGATGGTATGAAAGTGTAGATGAATATTAAAATGTGAAATGTTAATAATAACTTTGGTTTACAGTTTGATGTCTATTTTTCTTGTTCATTTTTTTCTGTGATGGGCCATTCTTGTTTACGGAAAAATTCTTTTCTTTGTTTACGGCTCATTGACCAGATATTGCCCCAACCGTTTATAGGTTGAACCGTATATAGCGATTGAAAATTAAAATCACGCGAAAAGAAAATTGAAGTAGTTTTGGTATAGTTATTCATTGGGCAAAACCCATAAAAATCGACTTGCAATAAATTGGCCTCCCGCAGATTTTTAACAGCCCCGGCATATTCCAAACTGGTATTTATACGGTCACTGTCATCAAGAATTATCATTCCGCCTTTTGCTAGGCATTTTACCGCTGTTGCCGCACATTCGGCACGACGTTTTCCGTCAATAACAATAACATCATATTTTTCGTTATCGGCAAAAACAGTATCTTCATATCCTTGTTTTTCATCACAATAGCGCATTTGCCAATTTGGAGCAGAAAATTCTTTGGCAAATTTATCATACCATTCAGGTTTGTCTTCTATACTTATAACTTTTAAGGCTCGTTTTGCCCAATACATCGAGGAATAACCTGTGCCGAACTCAAATATCTTTTTATCACTGTAATCAAACTGCGATAAATATTCTATAGCAGGATATGTATACCACGGAATCGGATTACCGTCACGATCGACACAAACTTTTTCATTCATACTGCGCTCTATGGCAAAATCTTTTTGCCACATTTCTATAAATTGTTTGAATCTTTCGCTATACATGATCCCCCCCTGCCAGTATGTATAGCACTGTTTTATAAAACGGCAAGCTTTTAATTGAATTTAAGCAGTCAACTTCTGATTGTATATTAATCAAAAATTCGGCTATGCTTTTTTACCGCCCTTCGTAACTACTACCATTGCTTCACGCAAAATTCTGTCGTTAATGGTGTAGGCCGATTGTAATTCAGCAATTACTGTTCCAGCCGGCTTTTCTTTGTCCTCTATTTCTTGAACAACTCTTTCGAGATTAGGGTCAAAAACTGTGTCTAAACAATCAATTTTTTTAATACCGAATTTTGCAAAAACTTTAGTTAGTTCTTTTTGTGTCATTTCAACACCTTGCAACAAAGCTTTGCATTGCTCGTTATCACTGTTTTTTGCAGAGGTCATCGCACGTTGCAGGTTATCAGCTACTCCTAACAATTCTTTGGCAAATTCCGAAATAGCAAATTTAGAATTCTTTTCGATTTCCTGTTGGCAGCGTTTTTTTGTATTTTCTGCTTCAGCATATGCTCTTAAAAAAGAATCCTTGAGTTTTGTATTTTCCTCTTTTAAAAGTTGCAACTCATCTTTGCTTTCTTCTTTAGAAACAGCTTCTTCAACAGCCTCTTTTGAACTTATGTTTTTTTCTTCATGTTTTGTATTTTCATATTTTTTTTGTTCGTTCATCATTGCCTCTTTAATTTGGAATATTATTTATAGCTAATTAGAATTTAGTGAGTAATGGTTAACAAGTCAAGAGTAGTTTTTTGTTGAAGGTTATAAATAAATGCGCTATAATGCGTATATGATGTATTTTATTGTGGAGAAATATGAATGTGTGCTGTTGTAATCGGGGCGGGTAGTGATAAAAATTTTGAGTATTTACCGAATAATTTTAATAAGAAAAAATTTTTGGTAAATTACGGCGTTCCGAATAATGAACTCCTCATAAAAATGCAGAATATGTCAAAAAGACAGTGTTTGGGTAATAAAGAATGGCCTGAAATTAAGCAAATAAATGCCTGGATGATAAGTGCTGAAACAGCCACTTTTATGAAGTGCGGTGGCTTGGGAATGGTGGCCTCTGAACTGCCGGAGAATTTTAATGTTGTTTTTGCTGAAGGCAAACATAATATATCTATTGTAACCCCAATGTATATAGGTGATACCGGAAAAAAGAAAGCTGAATATAACGATGGCATATATACCGGCGCTGAAAGTAAATCAGTGAAAGTGAAAAAAATAAAAACTTTGAAAGTTGCGTTTGCCGGTAAAACGAAAATTCGTGATTTTGTTGTTGATATTTATAGCGGTGAATTAAATGGAGTTAACTACTATTTTTTACGCAATGACCATTTTTTTAGCATAAATCCGTCAGATAAAAACCCTTCCGGACAGACCGGATGTTATGTGCGTAACGCTAATGAAGTTGACGAAGTCGAAAAATTTGCGTTTTTTTCAAAAATTGTTTATTGCTTGTTGGAAAGCTTAGCTTTTAATCAAGATAAAAATATTGCAATGCCTAATATTTTAATTGCTAATGATTGGCACAGCGGAGCTTTGTCCGGTCTTACCAAGTATTTCACTTTGGCCAAGGTATATGCCGGTAGAATGGAACAGAATATTGCTGATAAAATCAGAAACATTCCGATAATACACATTGCACACCATATGGGATATCAGGGCTGGGATTATGACAATACTTCCAAGATTCTTAATTCTCTTTATGAGGATTTGGCAACTTTGGTGCTTAAGAATGCAAAAGCTGTTAAAAACAGTAATCCGCGCACAGTTAATACACTTATGGTTGACGATACGTATAATCAGGCTTCGGCTAATATGCATTTAGCCGATAGAATAATTACGGTATCTAAAAATTATATGGAAGAAGTTTCCAGTGAAAAAAGTTTTGGTTTTGATTTTAGGGATATTTTGAAAATCCGTAAAAATTATCGAAATTTTTATGGTATTGTAAATGGTTATGAAAAACGGTTGATTTCACCTAATGCCCAAAAAATTGCAGAAATAAATCAGTTTTTTAAAATAACTGATTTCAGATTTTACGATGAAAATAATTTAAGCGCCAAACTTCATAACAAAAAGGAGTGTATTAAATTACTTTCGCGTTTGGCAACAGATGAAAAATACAAAGAACAAGTTATTCCGCTGATTGATTTGTATAAATTTGATGATGTTGAAGATTTGTTAGCTGATGCAGAAAGATTACCTATTATCTGTATGACCAGTCGTATGGTGGAACAAAAGGGGTATGATGTAGCAATAAACGCCATACTGCATATTATAGATCGTTACAAAAATTCACCGGATAGCTTTCCTGTATTTATTTTAGGAGGAGCCGGTAATAAAGATTTATATAGCGATTTAATGGCATTGAAAGATAACGCTAAACAGATTTTCCGTGATTTTGCCAAGCGTATATTTGTTTTTCGAGGTTATAAAGACCAGTTTGCGTATTGCGTTCAACTGGCGGCTGATTTTTATATGATGCCATCGTATTTTGAACCTTGCGGCTTGACACAGATGGAAGCAATGGCGAAAGGAACTTTGCCGATTGCTACCTCAACGGGAGGGCTGGTAGATACTATTGAAGACGGAGTAGATGGTTTTAGAACAGAAGCATTTTTTGCTTCAGGCGAAAAGATTTATGGTTCTAATTTAATGGCTCAGCGGTTAAAAAATAATCTTAATGCTTATGAAGCAGCACTGGAAAAAGCTTTGCGTTGCTATTATGCGGCACCAGATGTGTTGCATAAAATGCAACACAATGCCATGGCCGATGATTTCAGTTGGTCATCACCACAAGGCTCGGTATATAAATATTTTAAGCTATTTACCACTGGTGCAATTTAATATTGCATTTAATGATTTTCCGTTATATCCTGCAATTGTCTGAGTTGCCCGCTCAGGCTGTTGGTTTAGCAACCCTAATAGTAACACGGGCAATTTTATCGTTTTTATGGTTTTACGACAATTGATAAAAGTGAAAACCTATATCAATTCCGATATGGATGGAGTGATTTACGGAGAAATAAACCGCTCTTTGATTTTTCAATGTCAATGATTTAGTATTGCACGACCGAATAAACATCTGCTATAGCTGAAAGCGCGTTTCTGCCCTGCAACTCGTTTAATTCAATTACAAAAGCAAAGCCAACAATTTCAGCATTAAGTTTATGCACTAAATCGGCAGCAGCTTTAGCTGTTCCGCCGGTCGCGAGTAAGTCATCAACAATCAATACCTTATCTCCTTTGGTCAAAGCATCGGCGTGCATTTCTACACGATTGATTCCATACTCAAGCTCATACTCTTGGGAGATTGCTTTGGCCGGTAATTTCCCCGGTTTGCGTACCGGAACAAAGCCGCAGTTTAATAAATAGGCGAGGGCAGTTCCGAATATAAATCCTCTTGATTCTATGCCGACAACATAGTCAACCTTTTGATTTTTATAGTGTTCGGCGCAAGTTTCAAGGATTTCCCTTAAAACTTTGGCGTTTTTCAGAGCTGTGGTTATATCTTTGAACTGGATTCCTTTTTTGGGAAAGTCCGGAATGTTGCGTATGGAATTTTTTATGTCTTGTATACTCATTATTCTTCCTCGTCATCTTTTATTTTTTGTTTTAAATCGTTTATTTTGAATTGTAACGATTTATCCGGAGAATTTTTGCCGGCAAGTTCCAATTGTTTTAAGGCAGTCTCCGGATTGCCTAACATATAATTAAATTCAGCGGTGGCATAATGTGCAGCTGCTTTTTTTCCTGTCCTGTCATAAGCCTGAGCCAAAAGTTGCCAAGCAAAAGAGCTTTCATTGGTAATAAGTGATTTTTGCAACAATGTCGTGGCTTTTAGCAGATTTTGTTTACTTTCTTCGCTTTCCAATAATGCGTGAGCCAAACTAATTTGCAATAAATAGTTGTTGGGCAATAAATCAAGAGCTTTTTGATAAGCATTAACGCTTTCTTTTACTTTGCCGCTTTCAAACAAAAACTGTCCTTTTAATTCGTAAAAA
>JAFUXW010000285.1 GCA_017477035.1 Alphaproteobacteria bacterium
CTTCTTCGGTGACTATTTTGTGGCTATTGCCGTCACTTATTCCATCACCGTTCATATCTTTTGAATTATTTATATTTGCATAAAAAACAGTAGAATTTCCCAGAATAACGGTCTCGCACTGTTTTGGGTTATCTGCTACTTGCTGTATGAATTCTTTTACATCATAAGGTTCTATACCGTTTCTTCTATATACTTCCGCCATATATGGCTGTAATAATATTTCTTCGGCAATTTTACTTTTTTCACTATTGCTCATTTTGAAAATATTCATCCAGTGAGATTCGATAATTTTACTATCATTAAATGTTTCCACCTGTTTCAACACATCTGAGTATGTCAAATTTTCTTTAGTATCAGTCATTTTATTTCTCCTTCTACTATTCTTACCTACAGTATAAAACAAATTTTGTCTAAAATCAAGTGAAAAAATAATATAATACCCAAAAAATGCAGAAATTATATAGTTAAGTCAACCGTAAAATCAGCTTCTGTAGTTTGACGAATATCATCAAGAGAAGAATAAGGATTTATTTCTTTTAAAATAAGTCTGTTATTAGCTATTTCAAATACGGCTTTTTCAGTTATTATTGTATTTACTTTGTGGGCAACAGTAAGCGGTAATGTGCATTTTTGCAAAATTTTCGGAGCACCTTTAGCAGTGTGTTCCATGGCTATAATTAAGCGTTTTGTGCCAACTACCAAGTCCATAGCTCCCCCCATGCCCGGAGTAAATTTTCCTGGAATACACCAATTTGCCAAATTACCTTCGGCATCAACTTGCAAAGCGCCCAAAACAGTTAAATCAATGTGTCCGCCGCGCATCATGGCAAAGGCAGTCAAGCTATCAACGAAACAACCTCCGGAATTAATGGTTACTCCAAAACCTCCGGCATTAATTATATGCTCATCGCGATTGTTGTCATTTTGATAATCCCCAACACCCAAAACGCCGTTTTCCGATTGCACCACTATATGAATGTCATTCGGGACATAACTGATTGCTTTAGTTGGTAATCCTATGCCCAAGGTAACCACGTCACCATCCTTAAACTCTTTGGCAACACGACGTGCGATGATTTCTTGTGTTTGTTCTTTAGTCAGTTCCATTTTTTTCTTTCTTTATCATGTAATCAACAAAAATTCCCGGAACCACAATATTATCTGGTGACAGAGGTTTTTCTGATATATTCTCGGCCTCAACGATTACTATATCAGCTGCCATAGGCATTATAACGTTAAAATTTTTAGTAGAGCCGTGAAAAGCCAAGTTGCCGAAACTATCGGCATAAGTAGCATAAATGATTGCTATATCAGCTTTAAGAGGCGTTTCCAATAAATATTGCATATTTTCAACATTAATTATTTGTTTGTTTTGAGCTACCAAAGTGTTTAAGCCTACCGGAGTTAAAATTCCTCCTAGACCTGCGCCGGCCGCACGGATTCTTTCTGCCAAAGTGCCCTGCGGTTGCAAATCTATTTCTATTTCGCCACTATTGTATTGACGCACTGTTTCCGGATTGGTTCCGATATGTGAGACAATTGCTTTTTTTATTTTATGGGCAGCAACCAGCTTACCGCGGCTGTCCTCAGGGGTAGCCGTATCGTTGGCAATTAAAATAAAATTTTCAAGATTGGTCTTTAAAATCTCCTCTATAACTTTTTGCGGATTTCCACAATTAAGAAAACCTCCAATCATAATTGTTTGATTGCTTTTGAAAAATTGCGTTGCCTCTTTAGCTGTAATAAATTTGACCATAAAATCTCCTTTGTGCCAAATTTACTCTAAATATGCAAAATGTCAAGCCAGATAACAAAAAGAGCCCAAAATCCTTGCATAAAGGATAAGGGGCTCTGACACGGTTACAAGTTGGGATTAAACTTGGCTACCAGCGTGTCTAACTCATCTGCCAATTCGGGGGCAAATGTTTTGACTTTTTTGGCATACTCGCGGATTAACGGAACTTCCTCAGGCGGGATAAACTTTAAATCTTCAATGTTACGTCTCATTAAAGGCATAACTTCTCTCCGTATTTGTAAACTTCCGGCCGATCCTCCCGTAGTCAGGCTGAGTATCTTAAGCGGTAGCAATAATCCGCTTGTCTTTGTTTTTCCCATATAATTATAAATTAAACACTGATCAGTATAATCTTTTTTACATAAATGTCAATATCTCATCTTGCCGATAATTAAATTATAAACAAATTGACAAATAAATTTTAGCGTGTTATTGTAATCGAAATTTTGAATTATTCGCGTTTATTAACTGTATAATTAAAAAAAAACAGCGTATGAAGAGATTCGTAGAGTTTTTGCCTCAGTTTGACGGTTTCGGACTGAGTGATGAGATGTGGAAACAAGCAAGTTATCAAGGTATGGCCTCCAGTTTTTGGCTTGATCCTGCTGATTATGGCAATCTTGGAGTTTCGGTTCCGGAGAAAAATGCCCCAGTTATCGGTGTGCTTTTTGGCCGAGAGGAAGGCTATTATTGTCTTGGCATTAACTATGTTAGGTCGATTGCAGGAACCGGTGCTCAGGTAATGTTTCTTGACTATGAGAACCACCGGGCTCAGTTGACCGACTGTGACGCCTTGGTGCTTCCGGGCGGAGCTTTCGATTCGCCGGAGTGTTTCTACACGGATGGTAAGACCAGTCGCTTGCTGTGTCCGTCACAGCGCTCGCAGGCATACATTGAGTGCATTTTTGATGCACTTAAGTATAGAATGCCGATTCTGGGGGTATGCGCCGGCGCCCAAATGTTGGCCGGTATGGCTGGAATGAAGCTTTATCGCTCCAAGGATTTGTTCGAAAGTCCGCTTGAGCACAAGACTTCTGCTGTCAAGGCTCATCGCGTGTGGCTGGCTCCGGATACTCCTTTTGCATCTCTGATGGGACAGCCGGAGTCAATAGTGGTCAATTCACGTCATAAGGAGTTTCTGGCTCCCGAACGAGTTCAGCGTGAAGAGTTGCACCTTAGCGATTCGGATAGCCTGCCCATGGAGATTTATGCGACAGCTACTGATGGTCTTCCCGAGGCGTGGGGTGATATGCATAGAGGAATTCTGTGTGTCCAATGGCATCCCGAGGATATGTCGGCAGAAGCGCAAGCGCCATATAGATGGCTAGCAGAACAAGCGCGCTGTTAACTCTTTTATGTCGGAAAGTTTTTCAAAACTCTCCGACATTTTTTTATGCTAAAAAGAAAAAAACTGTAGACTATATTAATTTGTTACTGGAGTGTTATTATCTTTTCGTATATATTCATCTCGGTAAAGGGAGATTAAAATTGTTTTTGGGCTTTATTACGATAGTTTTGGCTTTTTGTGCCGATCAATTAAGTAAGTTTGCAATAGATACCGAGGTTGTTACCACCAACTATATTGAGGTGTGTGATTACTTTAATCTTGTAAAAGTTTGGAACACAGGCGTAAGTTTTTCAATGTTCAGCAATCATGGTATACTGGGAATCGTGGTGCTAAGTGCTATATCTCTGATTGTGTCAGCTTTTTTGCTTTATTGGATGTATAATGAGAATAACAAGCTGAAAATTGTCAGTTTGGGAATGATAATAGGTGGTGCTTGGGGTAATGTTGTTGACAGGATTCGTTTCGGTGCTGTTTTGGATTTTTTGGATTTTCATTATGAAACACACCATTGGCCTGCTTTTAACTTAGCCGATACATTTATTTGTGTAGGCGCATTTATTTTAATTTTGTGGGAACTTTTTTATGCAAACAAGAAAGGATTGAATAAGATATGAAGAAAATTTATTTACTGATTGCCGTGATGGCATTAATATCACTTGGAGCTTGCAATGCAACCAGAAAAAGTTTGGGATTTTCTCGTCAAGGTCCTGATGAAACCACGGTAAAAACTAATGAACCGTTGATATTGCCTCCGGAATATAATGTCCGTCCAAAGAAAAATGAAATACAAGAACAAGAAGCTGAAGAACTTTTTGATGAATAAAATCTTTTTATTATCGGGGCTTGCTTTATTTTTGTTCAGCCAAGCTGCGCAGGCACTTTTGTTTAAAGCAGAAGAGTTCACTTTGCCTAATGGTTTGCACTGTGTGATTGTTGAAAATCATAAAGCACCGCTCGTAGAACAAATGTTATGGTATAAAGCTGGTTCGGTAGATGAGCAGAAAGGCAAGGGTGGAAGCGCTCATTTATTGGAACATTTGATGTTTCGCGGCACAAAATACGTAAAAGACGGAGAGTTTAACCGTATTATGGAAAAATATGGTATTTCAGATAATGCTTTTACAAGTTTTGATGTAACTGCCTATCATCAGTTTGCGGATGTCAGCAAATTAGAGGTATTATTGGCACTTGAAGCTGATCGTATGGAAAATCTCAATTTTGATGAAAAGGCTTTTGAGGCTGAACGCAAAATTGTTTATGAAGAGCGTATGCAACGAGTAGAAAATAATCCATCATCACCTTTTTACGAACGTTTGCGTATGATGTTGTGGGGAGATAATCCTTATGGTCGTCCGGTTACGGGGATGCCACAGGAAATTATGTCTTTGCAATACTCGGATATTATGGATTTTTATCATAAATATTATGCTCCTAATAATGCGATTTTGTTGTTGTCCGGCGATATAACCTCACAAGAAATACGTCCTTTAATCGAAAAATATTATGGCAATATTAAACCTCGTAATGTTCAACGGGAAAAATTTGAAGTTAATAAACACCCTTTTTATGAAATTTTGGAGATGTCATTGCCTGATGTGTCTTCCGTTAAGGTATATGAGCGCTATTTATTACCAAAACACAGTGAGTTGAAAAATAAAATTTATGATTATTTGGTTTTGAGCGAATATTTGGGCGGAGGCGTAACCTCGGCCTTATATAAAGATTTGGTAGTGCAACAAAAAATAGCTTTGAGTGTGGGGGCATCATATAATTTTGTTTCGAACGGAGAGAGTGTTTTTGCGTTTAATTTGATACCGCAAAATCAACAAAAATTTGAGCGTGAGGAAGTTATTGCAAGTTTGCGTGAGGCTGCAGATAAAGCTGTGAAAAATATGGATGAGAAAAGATTAACGCAGATTAAGCGGAAAATGTCGGCAGATTTGGTTTTTGTTAATGATAATCCTAAAGATGCTGCAAATTGGATAGGAGCAATGTTAGCCTCCGGTTTTTCACTTGAGGAAGTGCAAAATTATGAAAGCAATTTGAATGCAGTAAGCTTAAAAGGAGTGAAAGATGCTTATGAAAGCCTGAAATCAGCTCCTCATATCAACGGTATATTGTTACCTGAAAATAAAATAATTGATAGAGGAGTGGAAAAATGATAGACTATTCTTCTCGTCGTAATAGGTTTTCAAACTACTGTAAATGGTTTTTATTTATTATTTTTTTAGCGTGCTTTGGATATCATGCTCAAGATATTTGGCTTCGGTTTAATCAAATAGATACTGAAAATATATTGTCTGCCTCGCCAATGAAAAATAAAAAGTTTTCGGGTATCGTTCAAGAAGTTAAATCATCTGGGCTGTCTGCATATCTTTTGGAAGAACATTCGGTTCCGATTGTTAGTATCAACTTTGAATTTACTAATGCAGGTTCCGCTCATGAGGATGAAGAAAAGCAAGGTCTTACTGCAATTATGACCGAAATGTTAAGTGATGGAGCCGGACAATATGATGCTGTTACGTTTAGAGATATATGTGAGGAATATGGTATAAAACTTGGTTTCGATACCGGTGCTGATGAAATTTCCGGTTACTTGCATTTTCCGAAAAAAAATATGAATATGGCTCTTAAAATGCTTGATTTGGTTTTGCAAAAACCACGTTTTGAAAAAGAATACTTAAGTTTACGTCAGCAACAATTGAAAACAGTAATTAAAATGAGTTTGGAGAATCCTCAATCAATTTTGGCTGATAAGTTTTCAGAGTTCGTGTTTGCCGGTCATCCTTATTCACGCACGCAAGCCGATATGCTGGAAACGATTGATAATATAGAAGAGCAAGATATGCGTGAATTTATGAAAAATCATTTAACATCAGAAAATATTATCATAGGGGTTGCCGGCGATATATCGATTAATGAAACAAAAGATATTTTGCAAAAGATTTTTGCTAAGCTACCGAAGAAGTATTCAGGTGAAAAAATGTCTGAAATTGATTTGGAACTCGGAGGGAGAGAGTATAATGTTAAAAAATCTTCGGCACAGGCAATTACTATTTTTGCAGTTGGTGGAACTTATCGAAATAATATAGATTTTTATCCGCTATATATAGCAAATTATATTCTGGGAGGTTCCGGATTAAATTCGCGTTTATCACAGGTTATAAGGGAAAAAGAAGGTTTGACATACGGTATATACACAACTCTTACAGAAAGTGATGCGGCGGCAATGATACAAGGCTCTTATTCTGCTACACCAGATAATTTTAATAAGGCACGTAAACTGTTATTATCGGAGTGGAATAAAATGGCAAAGGAAGGAGCAAAAAAAGAAGAACTGCAACAGGCAAAAGATGCTCTCGTGTCGTCATTTAATTTGCGTTTTGCTTCAATAAGCGGTATAGCTTCAATGTTGACTGCTATGCAAAAGTATAACCTAGGTAAAGATTTTTTAGAAAAGCGTAATGATTATATTAAAGCTGTGACTTTGCAAGAAGTTAATGCCGCGGCTAAGAAATATTTTTCAATAACGCCGGATTTTGTAAGTATTGGAATTGAGACAAAGGAGAAACAATAATGTTTGGTAAAGCCAGAACTAAGGCGTGGAAACATTTGGAAAATGTATATAAACATTTTAATGAAGTTCAGATGAAAGATTTGTTTGCAAACGATGCAAAAAGAGTTGAAAAATATACAATTCAGTTTGAAAATATGCTGGTTGATTTTTCTAAAAACAGAATTGATGAAAATGTTATGTCGGCTCTCTACGAATTAGCTCGTGAAAGGGGAATAAAAGAGCAAATTTCCGAAATGTTTTCCGGTAAGAAAATCAATACCACCGAAAACAGAGCCGTTTTGCATATTGCATTGCGAAATCGTTCAGGTAAGCCAATTTATGTTGATGGTCGAGATGTAATGCCGCAAATTAATGCAACGCTTGAAAAAATAAAAAATTTTTCCGAGGCTGTAAGACTGGGAATCTTTACCGGTTGTACCGGTAAAAAATTAACAGATATTGTTAATATTGGTATAGGTGGTTCTGACTTAGGTCCTTTTATGGCTACTTCTGCTTTACGTCATTATTGGGCTAAAGATATTAGATGCCATTTTATTTCCAATATTGATGGAACGTCGTGTACCGAAGTTTTAAATAAACTTAATCCGGAAACTACTTTGTTTATAGTCGCTTCTAAAACTTTTACTACCATTGAAACTTTAACTAATGCAAAAACTTGTCGTAAGTGGTTGGTTGATGCTTTGGGAGAATATGCAGTTTCCAAACATTTTATAGCTTTGTCAACCAATAAGGAAGAAGTTGCTAAATTTGGTATTAATACCGATAACATGTTTGAGTTTTGGGATTTTGTAGGCGGTAGGTACTCAATGTGGTCAGCTATAGGAATGATTATTGCAATAGCAATCGGCTACAAGAATTTTGAACGAATGCTGGAAGGCGCTCATGCAATGGATAATCATTTTTTAAACAGTGATTTAGAGCATAATATTCCGGTGATTTTGGCATTGATAGGAATATGGTATAATAATTTTTATAATATTCATCGTTACGCTGTGATACCTTATGATCAATATTTACAATATTTACCGTCTTACTTACAACAATTAGATATGGAAAGTAACGGCAAGAGTGTTTCTTTGGATAATAAGTATGTTGATTATGCCACCGGTCCGGTTTTATTCGGAGGTGCCGGTACAAATGTTCAACACTCTTTTTTTCAACTAATTCATCAGGGGACTGAAATAGTGCCGACGGACTTTATTGTTCCTGCGATATCTCATAACGAGGTAGGAGCTCATCAGCAGATTTTGTTGGCTAATGCGTTGGCCCAGAGTGAGGCTTTGATGTATGGTAAAACTGAAGAAGAAGTATCTGAAGAAATGGAAGCATCCGGTAAATCAAAAGCAGAGATTAATCGTTTGAAAAAATATAAAAGTTTCAGTGGAAATCGTCCTTCTACAACAATAGTGTTGAGAAAAATAGATCCTTATAATTTAGGTATGCTTATTGCAATGTATGAACACAAAGTTTTTGTGCAGGGCAAAATATGGAATATAAATTCATTTGACCAATTCGGAGTGGAATTGAGTAAGAAATTGGCTTCAAATATTTTATCAGAATTACAAGGTGTTAACACAAGTAATTCACACGATGGTTCAACAACTAATTTGATAAAATATATAAAGAATATCCGCAAGTAGGAGTTTGTTATGGTTATTCGCGTTTTACCTTCCAACTTAATAAATCAAATAGCTGCCGGTGAAGTGGTAGAGCGTCCGGCTTCTGCACTTAAAGAATTAGTAGAAAACGCTATTGATGCCGGAGCTCATAAAGTGGAAATAACGTTGACCGGAGGTGGAAAAAATTTACTTACTGTAACTGATGATGGCTGCGGAATGTCTGCTCAGGAACTGCAGTTATCAGTAGAACGACACGCTACTTCAAAGCTACCTACAGACGATTTGTTTGCAATTAATTTTTTGGGATTTAGAGGTGAGGCATTACCGTCTATTGCTTCAATAGCCAAATTGACCGTGATTTCTCGTCAACGTGGTGAAAAAGAAGGTTGGCAAATAAACGTAAATGGCGGAGAAAAAGAGTCGGTCAAACCGATAGCAACTTCAGAAGGAACTCGCATAGAAGTGCGTGATTTATTTTATACAACTCCGGCTCGTCTCAAATTTTTAAAAACAGATGCGGCAGAAACAGGTCAGTGTATAGATATGCTTCAGCGTATAGCTTTAGCTAACCCTCAAGTATCTTTTTATTTATATAGTGATGGTAAGAAAAAAATAGCTTATAATGCTTGTATAGGAGATATTCAGACAGCGCGTCGTCAACGCATAGCTGATGTTATGGGGCAAGAATTTGAAGAAAACTCGCTTCCTATAGCAGCTCAAAATGAATTTTGTGATATCAGTGGTTTTGTCAGTTTACCTACTTTTAATAAGGCTAATTCTTTATCGGAATTTTTGTTTGTAAATAATCGACCGGTTCGAGATAAATTAATTTTAGGAGCAATAAAAGGTGCATATCAAGATTTGATAATGTCCGGTCGTTACCCGCTGTGTGCTGTTTTTATACACGTTAATCCGCGTTATGTGGATGTTAATGTTCATCCGACCAAGTCTGAAGTTCGTTTTTATGATAACGGAGCGATACGTAGTTTATTGGTACACGCTATTCGTAGTGCATTGAGTGTAGGAAGTAAACAAAGTGCCGATACTGGACTTCTTGAACAATTACTGGAAAATAATATTGAAAATTCAATGCAATCTAACCATTTTTTAAACAAATCGTTTAATATAAACGAAAAAGAAAAGGGATTAAAGAACTGGCAAATATCTCTGAATTCCGGAAGAAAATCAACCTTCAAAACACCGGATTTAATGCCGACATATTCGGTTAAAACCGAGGAGACTTCGATTTCAACTACACAAGAAGAAGTTGGAGAACTGGGAATAGCAAAGGCTCAATTTCATAATACATATATTATTTCACAAACCCTTGATGGGATAGCGATTATTGATCAACATGCGGCTCACGAACGTATAACAATGGAACGTATGAAACAAAGCATGCTTAAAGATGAGCGTTTACCATCGCAAATGTTATTGTTACCCGAAGTGGTCGATTTAAGTATTGCAGAAAAAGAAAATCTTATTGATTATGTTTCAACTTTTGAAAAAATGGGACTTGTTGTGGAAGAATTCGGACCTCAAGCAGTTTTGGTGCGTGGAATTCCTGCTTTGTTGGGTGATACCGATGTAAAAAAACTGATAAAAGATTTGGCTGCGGAGATTGCAGAATGGGGTAGTGCGTATGCTTTGGAAGATAAAATTCATCATATTTGCGCAACGGTTGCCTGTCATGGTTCAGTGCGTGCCGGTCGAGCTCTCAATATAGAAGAAATGAATAGACTTTTACGCGATATGGAGCGCACCGAGCATTCAGGACAATGCAATCATGGTCGTCCGACGTATGTGAAAATAAAACTGGAAGATATAGAAAAGTTATTTGAACGCCGCTAAGTGTGACTGTAAAGTAAAAAATAGGGAAGCAAAAATAAAGTCAAACTCGGATCATCATATATTTGATAAAATAAAAAGGTCGCTATAAAAGCGACCTTTTTTCAAGTTATTGGCGGGAGCGACGAGTCGTCCTCGTGCATCATATTCCACTAAATCTCCTTAAAATATAACGTAATTTCAATACATTATCTTTTCAAAAAGATCGAGCCCTTTTACGTTAGCAACACAAAAAGAATCATGCCTTAAACTGTATGAATCGTAGCATCGAATTTTATAAAATGCAATGTACTTTTTCACCTTTTTTATTGATTTATTAAGATTATATGCTTTATATTGCAGGTTAGGCACAGGTTTATTCTGTGCTCAGTGCCCGAAAAGGTGCGGAGGACTTAACAATCCTCTCCTTGTGCGGTGTGGATATACACCGAAAACATTGTCAGGTTGTATAAAACCAGATGATGTATATATCCCCGATGTATGGTCGGGGAGCTTGTGACGTATGTTCAGGGATTTATCCTAAAGGTCACAAGGATCAACTCACAAGGATGATTTGTTAACTCTCCGACCGCCTTAATCAAAAGGTGGTCTTCTTTTTAAGGAAGAGTTGATGAAAAAAACAGTTTTTTATCTGGTTTTATTCACGATTTTGTTGGTGCAATCGGTATCAGCACACGAATTTGTTGCAACTATCATCAAGATTAACGATGGCGATACATTGACGGCTCTGGTTAATAACGAAAATACAAAGATCCGTTTATTAGATGTTGATTGCTATGAAACTAAAAAGAATAAACACGCCAAAGCTTTACAACAATATTACGGTTTGCCTTACGACGAAATGATTTCAAAAGGTAAGCAATCACGGAAAACCTTAAAACAATTACTGAAAGATCATCGGTATATACGGGTTGAGTGGGAAAAACGTGATTCTTTTGGTCGTATTTTAGGAAAAGTGTATCTGGATGACATTAAATCTGTAGGGGTGATTGATGTTAATCAGTATATGCTTAAAACTGGTGGTTGTAATAAATATGTACCGTCAAGCGTATTGAAAAAATCCAAAGAGAAAAAGTAAAATGACTGTTGATCCTGTTCAAATTGGTTCAAAAGTTCAAGCATTACGCAAAACCAAAAAGCTAACTCAAGAACAATTAGCTGAAGCAGTAGGTGTCAGTTGGAGAACAATATCAAATTTGGAAACAGGAAAAGTAATACCAAAGTTAGAGTTGGTTTGTGCTTTAGCTAATTACTTTGATATTGGTGTTGGTAAATTACTGAATGTACGGATTACAAAAAATAAGTCAGTCACACGTATCAGGAAGGAAAATCAGGTCATACAAACGATTTGCCAGTTAAATGATCAGCTACTTGCACATATAGAAGAATATATACAACTCCTAAAGAAAGATTTTGAGTGAATGATGTGGTCAGACTTAAATTTTAACTGTGTTTACCACATTCTTCAACATATTCTCATCTTCGTTGTAGTACTTTGCCGTCATAGACACGTTTGAATGGTTTACTAAGGTTTTAACACTTACAATATCGGTGCCTTTGGTTAACAATTCAGTGATAAAATGTCTTCTACCGTAGTGTGTGGAGCATTCGAGCCCAAAAGTTTTATATATTGCTGTAAACATTTTACTTATGCTGTTTCTGTTATACGGTTTTCTGGTCTTCTGGCTTAAAAACAGATATTTTTTAGGATCTTTGAGCATATAATCCTTTACGTAATCCTTGATC
>JAFUXW010000286.1 GCA_017477035.1 Alphaproteobacteria bacterium
AAATGTTGTTGTATTAAGCTCAATATGGTTTCCGATTTGTGTTTATAGCTATGCCAACAAAGGCGATTTATCCACTATCGGAATTGTAAAAGCCAAAGACACGTTTACCGATACGATTAAATATTATATCGGTGTAGGTAAAGGTGAAAATCAACAATTTGATGAGGATTTAATTGTCGCAGGTGGTGTCCGTTTTATCCTGATACTATAAAGGATTTAGAAAAATGAGTGAAATATGGTATTGTAAAACAATAACACTTGATGTTAAAAAAGGGGCATCACTTTCGTATCTTATAGAAAAATTAACCGAAATAAGTGAAGATAATTCAGGTTTGGTTGTTTCGCAAGATATACAATTTAGTTTGGGTGAAACGACTGCCGATGAGGTAAATGCACATTATGATAAGAAGGAGTTAAAAAAATGAGTCATTGCATGCTTATGATGGATGAAAATATGTCCTTAAGAGAATATTGTATTTTACACGGATATTGTTATCAAACAATACGTAAGTATATAACGGAATTAGGTTTAAGTTATCAAGAAGCTATTGAACGTTTTAAACGTTATAGAGGTCGTCATGATGGTAAAACAATTTATTGGTATAACGGAGAATCGTTAATGCAATATTGTCTTAAACATAAATATAACTACCCGACTATAAGATTTAAAATAGTTAATGAAGGTTATACAGTTGAAGAAGCTGTGGCTTATGCTGAAAAATTAAAACAAAAGAAGGATTTGAGAAAATGTATGCAATAGATAAAATTTGTAACGGCTGTCAACAAATTGGTGAATTTATAAAAGCTGGTAAGCGTCATAAAATTTATCGCTTGCCGAATAATACACGTTATTATGGTCTTACACTCGATCAATTATTTAAGTATCTCGAAATTTTATAAAATTGTTGAGAAGTTACAAAAAACTCGTTTAATATAATTTAGGAGTATTAAAATGAGTTTAAAATTTCGTGACGAGTTAGTAATTGGCGGTAGCGGTGAATGGGATTATAAACCGTTTCGCTTTAATGTACGTAAATTAACATCGGTAAGTCTGAGCCAAGTTGGAAAGATGTTTTACTAAGTGGAGTTAGTCCGTTAGTATTAACAAATAGTATTGAATTAAACTATCTAAAACTCTTTGGTGGCACAGGCTCATTCACAGCAGGTTCTGATGTTATTCCTTCACCTGATACACCTATGGATATTGTATGTAATAATGGGGTAATTAAGTACGGACAATATGGGAAGAATCTGTTTGATGAAACAAATATAACGAAAACTAGCGGTACAGTGCCTAGCGCGTATTTGGTGGAGTTTACTGTCAATGGCGCAAATTTACCAACAATAGAATTAGAACGCGGAACCACATATACATTATCGTTTGATGTAGAAACAAACGTATTGCCGTTTGGAATATCCGTAGGATGTGGAACTGGCACTTCTTACGCAAAAGACATAAAACAAACAGGGATGATTTTTACCGATAGTGAAAGAGTGTCTGTGACGTTTACGCCCACTGATGCAGATTTGGTTTACGGTAATATTCTTGCATTTAGAGCACCACGATACGGTCAACTAACAAATTTCACGTATTCTATATCAAATATTCAACTTGAACGCGGGGGTACGGCGACACCGTATGAACCGTATCACGTTGGGGTGTACACAGACGGCACGACAGGCAGAGGTATTAAGGTTTACGCAGGTGATAGACCTTTTGAATATACTCAAGGTACCGACAATTTGTATGTTAAATGCGGTAATTCAGCCAGCGGTTTTATTAACATTTCCGATTAGCTTATTTTCGATTCGTTCTAAACGTTTTATAATCTCTTGGTTTTGTTTTCTCAGCTCTTGCAACACGTCATTGTTACTGGCGTCCTGTTGCAAGAGCATTGTATTATAAACCTGTAAAATGTTAGCGAGTGTGTTAAGGTTATCAAGTTGTTGGTTTTGCTTCATCCTTGTGCTCCTTCATATCCATCTATATTAAGCCCTGCACCTCTAATACCGTAAATCAAGCTCGGATGCGTTAAATCCTCACCGGCCACAGGTGCTTTTGTATATCCTAACTCCTCGTAACCTTTATTCTCTATAATCGCTTTAATCGTATGTTCAAGCGGTTTAGTGCGAATCGAGCTGCTGTCTGCAATAGCTTTTTGAAACGCTGTATAGCTGACATAACCACCGCGAAATCCGCGTTCTTTATTGTCAACTTTATCATCAAGCAAGACACGCAACGGGCTTCTGCCAATTCTTATAACTTCATCATAGCTTGAAGTCTGCGGCGCCCTGTGCGGAAGCTCGCCTTTTTCAATCGGATAATTGAGATAATAGTCGGCAATTTGTTCGTAACCGCCTTCCATTTCAAGCCAATGATACATCATGTCAAAAAACTCTTTATCTAATCCGGCATCGGCAATTTGCTGAGCTGACTGCAGGCTTGAGTAAAAAATGCAATAACGCCGCTCGTTTTCATCAATCGGAAACGCATCTTTGAAGTTAGAGAAGAATATCCAGTTAGCGACGTTATCTTCCATCTCTTGATCCACGCCTTTGCTTTCAACGGCGATTCGTCTATCGGTAATGATAGTTTTCAAGCCGTTCATAAGGTCATTACGGTCACCGACACGCACTTCATCCACAAGTATCATAAGCTTATTGCGCATCCAACCGTTAAACTGGCTGACACCGCTGACAAGTTCTTCAGCGTCCGGTTGATACGTGTACGATTCGCCAATGCAGAATTTAATCACATCACCTATCATTTGTTTACCGATACCTTTAGCAGATTGTAACAGCACTGACCAAGGTATTTTATGACCCGGATATTTAATACAATGAGCGACATAATCTTGAAAGATTTTAACATCGTCAGCAGTGTTAAATATCCGCGACAGATAAGTTAACCATTTTTCAACATTACCGGCTCTGTGACGAATTATAGCAGGTATATATGTATTAAGACCTTTACGACCCATGTCATCTTTGATAATTGCAAACGGGCTGAGGTCAGGCAAAAACCGACAATGGTCTACCTTTGGAATAACCCAGTCTGTTGCCCGTAGGGCGGCTTTCCACGCGCTATCGGTCGTTTTACCACCTGAGCGCTTAGTCGTGAACTCTTTACCGCCGTAGCGCCCGCAAAACTGCGTTTCGTTCATGAAGCGACCGGTCGGTGAGAAAATTCTACCTTCACGTTCAACAAAATAACAATTTTTAAACCATACTTTTTTAGCGTATTCATCAAGAACTTCCATACCTTCAAACATATCTTCATCTGCAGGCTCGGTCAACGTGGCCGCAACGGTTTTAATCGCGTTCATTTGTTCCTGAGTTGGCGGTGTTTCCTGATGATTAAACCAACCGGCAACACCGCTGACACGCATAAAACGTCCCCAACCTACTTCGGAATCCTTGATAGAGTTCCAAAGTTTAAGATTTTCTTTACTGTCGTTACCGGTATATTTTGCACACCAAGCAAGCCATTTATTACGTAATTCTTCTTCAGATGCAAGTGTCCATCCGGCTTGTTTATAAGCGGCTGACAACGCTAACCAATCTTCACGTGATAAATTATTCGGGTTGACAAGGTTGAGAGCAAAGTCAAGCCATTCCATACTTGGTGCAGCTAAATCAGCCGAACCAAGTTCACAACGGTTACCAACTTTTTCAACGATATTAACGTTAGCAAGGCTGTCAGCAATCTGTTGAGCTGTATAACGTGGTGAGTTATTAACCGACCAGCAGGTTGTAAGCTGTGGGTCATGTTTACAGTGCATGAAACCCGGTACACGCATAACTCTGGTAGCGTCAATAACATTCGGGTCACTGGCATAAAGTTGGCAGAGTTTACGTTGTTGTAAAGTGTAAAAATCATTACCGGTATAAGGTTGTACAAGCCAGTACAAGTGATATTTACCTTGAGAGGATTGCACTGCAAAATGTGGCGGTATCGGAGAGTTGACAGCGCGTTGATAACTGTCCTGAGCTGTCAAAGCGTCATCAAGGTCAATAACGTGTGCGCGGATATATTCAACATTATCAAGTGTACGAGCGCCCGTCGGTTTCATAGCGTTAACGGTCATAAAAATACCATAACCACGATTATTATAATCTATAAGGGTGTTCGCAAGAGCCGCGAGCGTACCACGCAAGTTAATACCTTGTTCGCCTTTGTCGCGGTCGTTTATAACGCGCCAATCGCACTCGGTGTCCGGTGAGCCGGTCAGAGAGGTTATAAACGCAGCAGTAAGATTAAGATTCTCTGGTGTCATGCTAATAACTCCTTAAAGATGGCTTGAAGCACTGCTACGACAATAGAATTTCCAGCTTGTTTACAAAGCTGTGAGTTTGATACACCTGATAACTGTGCTGCGTAAAATTCTTCATCTGTAAAATCCATCAGTCGCCAACATTCTAACGGGGTGAGTCTGCGGATGCGGTAATTTTTTAATATTTTCGGCTCTCTCTGACCGCCTTGCATTGTATTTAACGTGGGACTAATGCCGTCTGTGCTGTAAACCCTTCCGGCTTGTGGATTATCCCAGTTACCAGTGTTGACAATGTTACCGAGTTGGATGACATAATTATCTTTATTAACGGTTGTAAGTGTGTTTGACACACCATCATGTCTTGGTTGCATGTCTGTCATATTATGGCGGCTATCAGTAAAATTACCAGCCTCGTATTCTTTACGAACAAGTTTACCGTATTCATTACGTTTAGGTGTTAAAACTTGCGGTTTCAACAAATAGTTATCTTTTTCAACGGTTGTTATAGTGTTACTACAACCTGTTTGATTAAGTTCCAAACGTTGTTCGGTCGGTGCGCCTGCTGTTCTATCGCTAGGGTTTTCAGGGTTTCTACCACGAGATGCACAAATAGCTGGTTCTATAATTCCATTAGTTTCTTGATTACCAAAACCTTTATAATCTCTAGCCATCAAAGTTCCAGCAACATCTGTTGTTTTATTCAAATGTGTTCCGTATTTAGATAATATTGCGCCCGTGCTATCTGTCACATTCATATTCATAACTAATTTATCAACTTTATCTTGTGATAAATAATACTTCTCATCAACCACCGGCTCTGAAACATCTTCAAGTTTGCGAGTAAGCGGTATCTTCTCAGGGAATTTATAACCCTTTATGTCCACATCTTTACGAATACTAACAACGAAAACACGTTCACGATTTTGTGGCACTCCGTAATCTTTAGCGTTAAGCACTTGCCAATAATTGTTATAACCTAAAGAATCGAGTTTACTTAACCATCTGTCAAAATCTGGCTTGAATTTTTTACTTACTAACGCTTTAACATTTTCTAACAATAAATATTTCGGTTGATTACCTAACAATACAGCAGTTTCCAAAAGCCGTTCAACGTGCAACAACAGCCCTGACCGAGTTCCTTCGCTTATACCTGCTTGCTTACCGGCCACGCTTAAATCCTGACAAGGAAAGCTATACGTCCATAAATCCGCATAATCTAACATCGGTATTTTGGTTATATCACCATAATTGAACGTAGGACCGTTTATAGCTTCGTAAGATTGTATAGCATGTTTATCAATCTCGGAAATGCCTACAACTTCAAATGGTATATTTAAACGTTTTAACGCTGCTTCTTGCGCACCGATACCTGTAAATAAAGTAATAACTTTAATCTTGCTCTGACTCATCACCCTTACCTCCGAATCGCCAATTTTCCACATCTTCAATATTCCATCGTCTAGGATTCGAACCTTCAATCGGTTTTACAGGAAACCGTTCGTCCAATATCCAATTATAAAGCGTTTTCTTAGCAACGCCTATGAATTTGGCAACCTCGGTAAGAGTTAATGTTTTTTGTTCATCCATAATTTTAACCTCCAAAATTATCAGTTGAGGTAACCTTATAACCGTTTATAACTGCTGTCAACATATTTTTTACACTTTTTTACACGTTTTTACACATTTTTACACATTTTTACACTTGACAACGGTTATAAGCTGTTATAAGGTGTTGGTAAGTGCAGAGGTTTACAGAGGGTTAAATCCACAATATAACCGAACCTCTGCACAGTTTTAATTATAATAAATGAGGTTAAAATGTGGCTTAGTATTAAAAAATATGCTCTCATTATTAAAGCGTTATCAACACTTGCCGACCGCCCTTATCTGGCACAAGTTGATGAAAATGATGACGGTACGGTTACTTTCAACTTTGTACAAGGTGATAAAATTTACAGGTTTACGGCAGTGCAAGCTGATGTTGAAGATGTTGAAGGGAGGGTATTAAATTAATGCCGATTAGAGGTTTAAATAGACCTGAAGGTGTTGAACGTCAGCCGGAAGATTTTTATGCTACCGACCCAGCTACAATTCCGCCGTTGCTCAAGGTACTCGGGTCTGATTGGGAAGCCGGTAACAAGCTTATCTGGGAATGTGCTGTGGGTGCAGGTCATCTATCTCAAATCCTTGAGCTTTACGGTCATCAGGTTATAAGCACTGATCTTATTTACAGGGGTTATGGTGTTGGTGGTGTTGACTTCTTACAACCAACGCCATACGACGATTTACCATATGATGCAATAATTACAAACCCACCATTTAAATACGCGTTGGAGTTCGTTGAAAAATCTCTCAGAATAGCGCCTGTCGTTTGTATGTTTTTAAGAATAGGGTTTATCGAATCCGAGCGTAGAGACGCTTTATTTACTAACAATCCACCGCGTTATATTGCCGTATTTCGTAAACGCGCTCGAACATCTAAAAATGCCGCTTTTCCAAAAGGCGAATCGAGTGCAATGTGCCATGCGTGGTTTATATGGTACCGCGGTTATAAAGGCAATCCTGAAATATTAAGAATTTAAAGCGCGACTAAAATGCCGTAAACGCTCCGGTGCTTTCATATTTCTAACAAGTTTATGGTTTGTTGCCAACATCTGCACAATCACTTTACTACAATCTGTATCAAGTGCGTATTGTGCTACAGCTTCTTTAACGTCTGTAAAGTGATACAACACAGCAGCGTGTGTAATGTTAAGAGCTGTTGCAATCGTTGACGGTGTTACATTCGGCCATAATTTCAAGCCGGTTTGTAAGATCAGTTCACGGGTTCTTTCACCCTGTTCTTTTGTTTTATACGCTATCGGCATATCTTCATTCCTCACAATTTTTCAACGCTATTGATTAATTTATCTTTTATCTGTTTATCAATTTTTAAACTTTTTATATATTCATAAACAGGTTCTTTTCGTTTCTGCAAATCCCAAAGAAATAAAAACAGTAAATCTTCATAAACTTTATAAACTGTTGGTAAATCTTCAGGTGATAAGTTAGAATTGTGAATTAAATCCAATGCTTGTTTAAAACCTGTTGTACGTTCATTAATGTCGATACTACTTGTTATTAATGTTGCCATATCTTATAATCCTATAAAAATCGTTAATCCCAGTTGCAAATCCGGCCATACCGCCGTTTGCATTTACAATATCTATAAAATGTTTTTGTTCTTGTTCGTGCTTGTCATCAGGATGATAATGCCAGCCTTGATGCTTCATTTCAACGGCTGTAAACACTCCTAACACTTGCCCGACCATTTGAGGTGTTATGAGTACCGGTCGGATGCCAACCCAGTCAGAGCTAGCAAGTTTGGCCTCGCTACCCAATCCATAACGCACGAAACGCCCGTTCTCGTCATAAAACCCACCGCAGTTATTACGCCAGAGGGTTACATTGAGCTGTGCGGCCGCTAATCGCACGTGTGATGTTACTGCCGATTCGCGCATGAGTACATTTCCTTCAACACCGGATAGAGTAAATTTGTTAATACTTCAACAACTCTCTCCTCGTCATCTTCTTTACATAAATAACCATTACGATAACAAATGTGCATAATTTCATGCAATAGCACATTATCTTGAACATCTAAAGGTAAGTCTTTATTGATAAAGATTTTAGCGTTTGCAAAGTCAGATTTACCCATATTTGCACCACAGTAATCTCCCTCGACATATTTGATTTCGTATGAAATACCACAAATGTTTATAGCTGTTTTAGTCATTTCCACCAATCCTTTACTCTGTTAGCCATATTCTCAAATTCTTGACGATTATGTGAACCGTCAAGCGCTGATAATACGTCTGTTCCTGTTGTTAAATAAAATTTTTTATAAATTTCTCGGTCATCAAACCCTTTCAAACGTTCAATGGCCGCCCACTGTGCAATAGCTTCTTTAAGCTCTGCTTGTGCAGCAATCTTTTCAGCTTGCCGATTCGCAACACCTTTAGCCGCTATTGGCCCTGCAACGTGATTAACTCTTGCAGCAACGTCACCCGGTGCTTCCAACACCGTTCCACGACGCATCCGTTCAAGCATTTCACGCGTTAATAACACCAAATCACCTTCAACCATCTCAATACTACGTGCTTGTGGTTCCGGCAACGGCTTTTCGAATCCACAATACGGGCATACAGTACGATATTTTTCATAAGGTTTCAGACAATGTTTACAGACCGTCAGAGGTATATCGTCCGGGTCAGGTTGTAATTTAGCGCGCTTTTCACGACGATTGAGCGACCATTCACGTTCCATATCAGGCAGACCATGCCGAATAACGTTACTAACGTGGTCGATGATTAAAGCTGTCTTACCCGGAAGTGGTCTAAGTGCCCGCCCACATTGTTGCAAGAATTTAGCTAACGAAGCTGTAGGACGCGCCATAATTACCACATCACAAGCCGGTAAATCAAATCCTTCATCAAACAAATCAACGTTAACAAGCACGTCAATTTTACCGGTTTTAAACATCTCTACAGATTGTTCGCGATAGCTTGTAACGCTTTTACCGTTTAATGACACAGCTTTAATACCACTCGCGTTAAAATCAGCTTCAATATCCGCAGCGGTTTCAATATCCGTTGCGAAAACAATAGCTCTACGACCAAGTGCATATTTTATATAATTAGCGACAACATCACCGACGATTTTTGATTTACGTGCAGCTTTTTTAAGTGTTTGAAGCGACCAGTCACCGTTTGAACTAAGCTGACTGTCCTCAACGTTAATATCAGATTTCGGGCATACAATTTCATAATCTGCCAAATAACCATGATTAATCGCCCACCGCATCGTTGGACCGATAACAATATCATCCATAAATCCATCAGCCCAACGACCGATACCTTTACCATCAGCTCGATTCGGTGTAGCAGTTACGCCGAGTCCACGAGCATTTTTAAACATTTCAACAGCTTTACCCCATTTATTTTGTCTAATATTATGATGATTTTCGTCAATTTCCCACAAATCTATCTGCTCTGCCCACGATTTCAACGAGTCGGCGCGGCTGATAAGCGTATCAACGCCGACAACAGCTGTTAACGCTGACGGGTTTACAAACGACTGTCCGAACTCTCTACGATGTT
>JAFUXW010000287.1 GCA_017477035.1 Alphaproteobacteria bacterium
CCAGCTGAAGGTTTGGTTTTGGTTTGGTATTCTATAAGGAGGTTGGTGCCTGAATCATTATAGATTATATTTGCCTTTGCAATTTTGGTTAGAAAAAACATTCCCAGACCATATAGCAATATAACTACCGCATACAGCAAATAATCTTTAATTTTCATATCGCACCCCCCAGATAGGCTGAGCCAAAATCTATACTTATGATAGCATATCGATTCTAGTTTGTCAAACTGTTTTAGAGGTGCTTCTTTTTTTGTGAAAATTAAAAAAACCCTTCTGTTTCAGAAGGGTTTCAATGATTATCTTTCTTTTTTTATTGCGGCAATATTGCGTATGTAGGCAATATCATTTTCCAGTTTTTCCAGACTGACCGGAAGTTTACGCCGCCAATTCGGATGCTTATCAATATCCGTCCCCGGAAGATTTTGCAGTTTTTCAACGTGTAAAATATCTTCCAATTGTGCCAAAAAGACTTTAGATGCCGAACCGGCAACATACCGATTTACCGCCTCCTCTATTCCTTCAGGATAAGCTTCACCATATAGATAATCTCCCTGACGCGGTTTATCTACCGGCCATACGTTTGCCTCATCCATTGCTTTAAGAAGTAACTTTCTGTCGGTTTCTCTTTTGTGGTAAGCCGCAATTGTATCATCGTTGCTTGATAAACCTAAGTCTTTCATAATGGCTATATCATACCCGAACCACCACATTCTGAGCGGACTCATATCGTGCGTTCCGACAGAGGTAAATGCTTTTTCGGGATAGGTATCCGGTTTGCTGAAATCACCCCAACCAGAATTTTCTCTCTCTGCCCATAAAACGCTCAAAGAATAAATATGCTTTTCCTCTAATGCTTCTAAAAATCCGGCTGGAACATTACCAATACTTTCACCGACAATGTGGCACTTATTCAGACAACTTTCAATTGCCAATATATTAATCATATCATAGAAATTATAGCGAATATATGTTCCGAAATCCTCAGCATCAGGAATAACATACAACCGCATTAACCCCATAACGTGATCAATTCGTAAAGCACCGGCATTGTGCATATTGGCGCGCAAAATTTTGATAAACGGTTCATAAGCCACATCTTTTAAAACATACGGATTAAAGGCCCCTAAGCACCATTTTTGACCTGTTGTAAAAAAGGCATCCGGCGGAGCTCCTGCGCCACTGTCTTTAATAAATAAACCGCTGTCTGCCCACAGTTCTGCACTGTCTTTACCGACGCCGACTGCTAAATCACGATATAAACCGACTTTCAACCCACTCTCAGAGATAGAGGCGCATGCCTGATTAAACTGGCGATCAGCTTCAAACTGCATAAACTTGAAAAATTCAATCCGCTCTTTATGGCTCTCACAAAAATCTTTAACAGCCTTAGAAGTCGGATTTTTATATTCTTCTTCCCAAGCAGGCCACCCGCCCCAAACGGTTTTACATTTCTCATCATATAAAGCTTGAAATGCAGCCAATTTTTCTAAATCTTCACCCTTTTCACGGCAAAATCTTTGATAATCCTGCTGACGCTCGTAATTTTTTTCAGTTGCAAAGCGCTTATACGCCTTTTCTAATAATTTAACCTTAAAAGGATATATCTCCTCATAATCAATCAGTTCTTTGGCGCGAAAAGCATTAATTTTATCTTCTGATCCTTTTATATCATCTTTTCTAAATTCAGGAACCCGCTCAATATCAATGTAAATCGGATTTAAAAATAAACGACTGATTGAACTGTACGGACTTGCATTTTCCGGAAAATTATGGGCTAAAACATTCAGCGGATTTAAACCTATGATATCAGCGCCACAGCGGCCGCAAATTTTGATAAATTCTTGTAAATCGGTAAAGTCTCCGACACCCCAATTGCGTTCACTGCGTACGGAATATAATTGTAACGCATATCCCCACGCTTTTCCGTTCCGAATCATCGGATTTTCATAGCATGTATCCGGAGCAACCGCCAACACCATCTTATAACTGCGGTTTTTAATCGTCACTTTAACATCATAATATCCTACTTCGAGCATATTATAGATTTTGACACTCCATTTGATGTATTCCGTTTTGCCGATAATCTGACGCTGCTGAGTATCAAAAATTTGATAATTCAACAGTATTTTGTCACCATTTTGACGACTGATTACTTCTATTTTAAATTCAGACGGATCAACTGACACACCAACGACAACATCAAACCAAATATCGTGACAAGAAACAACATTAATACTTTCCAACGTTTTTTGCCAACGACGCTTATCATAGTCAGCCAAAGATTTTTTTATTTCTTCTTCGTTGCCGGCCTTAAATCCGAGTTTTTCAGCAAAGTATCGAATGATTTTTTCTTCTACTTTGTACTCCTTAGGAATAAGTCCGCCATCCTTAAATGAAGTCGCAATACCCACTTTAGTTGCTAATTGTTGTAATAATCCGTCCATAAAAATCTCCTAATTTTTAACTTCAAATAATAAAACACTCCAAGCCGGAACACTGATAACACTTCCACCGACCAATTTTTTTTCATTCTCGAATTTTGCAGAACTGTCAATCAAAAGATTCCAAACTTTGCGACTGCCTATACTGGGCAATTTCCAATCCACATTATAAAAATTTGCATTAAACAAACAAATATAAAATTTATCTTCGGCATAAACACAATAAGAAAGTGTTCGGCGATTTCCATCTTGCCAATCACCCGTATTCATCTCATTACCGTATTCATTATACCAAGTAATGTCTTTGATATTGTCTTTTACCGGTTGTCCGGTAAAAAAGCGACGGCGCTGAAATGCAGGACAACTTTTTCTGATATCTATCAATTTTTTTACAAAACGGCAAAAGTCAAAACTTTTAGAAGACAATGTTTCCCACGCCATCCACGTTAAAACATTATCTTGACAATAAGGATTGTTATTTCCGAACTGCGATTGGGCAAACTCATCCCCCGCAACCATCATCGGTGTTCCGAATGAAAACATCAATGTACTCAACATCGCACGCATCCGACAAAAGCGATTTTCTAAAATTTGCTTATTATCGGTTTCTCCTTCAGAACCGGAATTCCAACTCCAGTTACTATCTGTGCCGTCTCGGTTATTCTCGCCGTTACTCATATTATGTTTATGATTGTAACTGACTAAATCAAGAAGATTGAATCCATCATGAGCCGTAACAAAATTAATGCTGCTCCAAATATCACGATTATGATGATTAAAGACATCGCTTGATCCCGCCAAGCGGCTGGCCAACTCCGCAATTTGACCGGCATCACCTTTCCAAAAACGGCGAACAACATCACGATATTTATCGTTCCACTCTGCCCACCCTGAAGGGAAAGCACCGACCTGATATCCCCCCATACCAACATCCCAAGGCTCCGCAATTAATTTAACATTTTGCAAAACTTTATCTTGAGATACCGCATACAAAAAACCACTGCGCTGAGAAAAATCACAATCCATACGACTAAGCGTTGGTGCCAAGTCAAAACGGAATCCGTCAACGTGCATTGTTTCAACCCAATACCGCAAAGAATCCATCACCAATGCTAAAGTATACCTGTTTTGTAAATTAAAACTCGCGCCACAGCCCGTACTATCATAATAATAACGCTTATTTTCCGGATTTAAAATATAGTACGAACTGTTATCTATTCCTCTGTAACACAATGTCGGCCCGAGTTGATTTCCTTCTCCCGTGTGATTATAAACAACATCTAATAAAACTTCTATATTTTTACTGTGAAGCTTCTTCACCAGTCGCTTAAACTCGTTAATATCATCTTGTACCAAATAATGTTGCTCAGGAGCAAAAAAACTGAAACTCTCATATCCCCAATAATTATCTTTGATATATCCCTTTTTGTGGCGATTACCCATAAAAGCGTGTACCGGTAAAAATTCGACTGCTGAAATACCTAATTTTTCAAGATGATTAACAACTTCATCCCGAGCAAAGCCTAAAAATCTGCCCCGCTCAGCATCCGGAATATGCGGATGTAATTTTGTGAACCCGCGCAAATGTGTTTCATAAATAATTGTATCATTCATCGAATGATAAGGGTGCTTATCATTTTCCCAACTAAAATCATTATCATCAACAACAACAGACTTGGGAACATACGGCGCACTGTCTAACGGAGAAAATGATAAATCTTTATCCGGACTATCAACATCATATCCGAAAATTGATTTGTGCCAAATTAACTTACCGACCAGTTTTTTCCCATACGGATCAAAAAGTAATTTATTCGGATTAAAACGCAATCCTTCGGTCGGTTTATACGAACCATAAACGCGATACCCGTAAACTTGACCGACACTTGCTCCTTGAAGATAAATATGCCAAATATTATTATCACTTTCCGTAATTTCGTAGCGTTCTAATTCTTTAGAACCGGCCTCATCAAATAAGCATAATTCAACTTTTTGAGCATTCGCAGAAAAAAGAGCAAAGTTAACACCTTCCGCATCCGGAGTTGATCCCAAAGGATAAGCTTTTCCTGACAAGACACCAAACTTTGCCATTTTTCCTATTCTCCGATTATCTGATCGGCTTTAAAACGATTGTTGAGAGTGGCGGAACCGTCACTTCTATATTATAAGGTTTACAATCCCATTCACCGTCTTTGGCTTCAATCATTCCTTTGTTTTTAACACCGCTTCCCCAATAATTTTTGTCATCACTGTTGAATATTTCCTGAAAACGACATTTTTCAATCATTCCCATTTTATGCTGACGTACAACCGGTGTAAAATTACATATAACAACCATATAATCTGCCGGATTATGCGCTTTGCGAATATATGAAATGATACTGTCATCTGCATTGGAATGTTCTATCCACTCAAACCCACGATAATCAAAATCGACCTCATAAAAAGCCGGATTACCACGGTACATTAAATTTAAATCACGAACACAATTTTGCATTCCTTTATACATCGGATATTGTAATAAATGCCAACGTAAACTTTCTTCCGAATTCCATTCCCAATCTTGCCCGAATTCGCAGCCTTGGAACAATAATTTCTTTCCGGGATGCGTAAACATAAAACCATAATAAGCTCGTAAATTTGCAAACTTTTGCCATTCATCACCCGGCATTTTAGAAAGCATTGATCCTTTACCGTGAACAACTTCATCATGTGAAATCGGCAAAATAAAGTTTTCATTAAAAGCATAAAGTAAACCGAACGTCAGCATCCCGTGATGATATTTACGATGGATCGGTTCGTGGGAAATATAGCGCAAAGTATCATTCATCCACCCCATATTCCACTTATAACCAAAACCTAATCCGCCCATAGATGTCGGACGGGAAACCATCGGCCATGCGGTTGATTCTTCAGCACAGGTATTTGCCCCTTTACACTGGCTGTAAACCAACTCATTCATCTTGCGTAAAAAAGCAATGGCTTCAATATTTTCATTACCGCCATATACGTTCGGAATCCACTCGCCGTTCTTACGAGAATAGTCCAGATACAGCATTGAAGCAACGGCATCTACCCGTAAGCCATCAATATGATATTCTTTCAACCAATATAATGCGCTGGCACATAAAAAGTTGCAAACTTCCGTACGACCGTAATTATAAATTTTCGTTCCCCAATCCAGATGCTCTCCCTTACGGGGATCTGCATGCTCATATAAATGTGTTCCATCAAACTCTATTAAACCATGTGCATCTTTTGGAAAATGCGCAGGCACCCAATCCATAATAATGGCAATACCTGCTTGGTGGAATTTATCAATCATATAACGCAAATCATCCGGTGTTCCAAAACGACTGGTCGGTGCAAACATACCAATCACCTGATAACCCCAAGAGCAATCCAACGGATGCTCTGCCAAAGGTAAAAATTCAACATGCGTAAAGCCCATATTGGTAACATACGGAACCAAATAATCTGCCATTTCACGATAGTTTAAGAATTCTTCACCATTTTTTCCTTTACGGCGCCAAGATCCTAAGTGGACTTCATAAATTGACATCGGCTTATCGAATGTACACGTTTCTTCTCTGTTTTGCATCCAAGTGTCATCATTCCAATTATAATGATTTAAATCGTAAACGACTGATGCCGTTTTAGGTCTGATTTCACTCCAGAATCCGACAGGATCGGCTTTTGTTAAAATGTAATTTTCTTGTGTTTTTACTTCATATTTATAAATTTCACCTTCACCGATATTCGGAATAAAAATATCCCACACACCGCAAGTCGGATGTTTTCTCATAACATTCACCCGGCCGTCCCAATTATTAAAATTACCGATAACGGAAACACGTTTTGCGTTCGGCGCCCATACTGCAAAGGCTACACCCTTAACACCGTTGATTTCCATTACGTGTGCACCGAGCTTTTTATACATTTCCAGATGGTTTCCTTCAGACAACAGATAGACATCTATATCACCTATTGTGGCGGGAAAAGAATAAATATCCGGTTGATTAAATTTTTCACCTTTATCATTTTCTATACGAAAGTGATATGCAAAATTTTCTACCGCACCAAGATTAATTTGATAAAAACCTCTGTCATCAAGTTTCGTCATCAAGCCCAGAGATGTTCCGTCATTTTTTATAACTTCAATCGAATTACTTTTGGGTTCATACGCTCTGATAAAGACTTGTTTACTTCCTTTATCTTTGTGAATTCCCAATACAGCGAAAACATTACCGTGATCACCGTTGATGATTGCTTCCATCTCTTCTTTTGATAATAAATTTTCCATATATAAAAGCCCCCTAATAGACTTAATTAAAGCATAATTAGACTTGATGATAATATCGCTTACATATTATATATGTCAGCACTTTAAAAACAATCTATAAATTCTATTCTATTTAAATGCAAGAAAATATCATCATCAAAAAAAATATTTTTCGTTTTCTCATCAAAAACAGCGATTTACTATTGACGTATTAAATTTTGATTGTATATTGAAAGTGTTATCTAACAATTTTTATTATTTGGAGTTAGTTATGGCAAATAAACTTAATGAAAATTCTATCAGAGAAGCTGCTTATTATTTATGGCAAAACGCCGGTTGCCCGAATGGTAATGATGAATATTTCTGGACAATGGCTGTTGAACAGTTAAATTCTAAGTCTTCTTCTAAAAAGTCTACTTCTTGCAAATCTTCTTCTTGCAGCAAGAAAACGACATCTAAGAAGTCTAAATAGTTTCTGATACAGAATTAAAAAACTCTGCTTATTCGGCAGAGTTTTTTTATGCCTTTTTAATAGCAGTAATGATATATCCGAGAACGTCTTTTCCACCTTCTTTTCTCAGTATTTTTTCGCTCATTTTTTTTATCTCGAATCCACTATCTTTCAATACTTTTTTGACATAATTTTTATGATGTAAAAAACGTCCGGACGGATGCAAAAAATAGTCTTGTTCATTAACCGTATTAGCTGATACCGTAAATATGACACACCCCTTTTCTGAAAGAATTTTATGGAATCCTTTAAACAAAGTTTTGAGCTCACCGAAATAGGTTAACACATCTGCTGCCACTATCGTATCAAATTGTTTTTTGCTAACCGAAAAATAATTTTCCAAATCATCTTTTATTAATTTCCGATAGCACTTTTTTTGTCTGGCTTTTTCAAGCATTTTTTCTGAAATATCAATACCATACAACACGATTTTGGAATTTATTTTTTTTAGCAAAATGCCACATAAACCCGTTCCGCAACCAACGTCAAGCACCTCTTGTTTGAAATCTTTTTTTTCTGAAAGAATCTGCTTATATTCTTCCATAATTAACTCGGGTGCCTGATAATCTAGTGAGGCAAGAACTTCTTCAAAATCATCAGCAAATACATCAAAAATTTCGCGAACATATTCACCATCTGCTCGCTCGATTTTCTCATTATGCAAAAGCGCATTTCCCATGTGTTTTACAATCGGATTTTGCGCATATTTTGTAATCCATTCATTTGCATATTTTTGAATAGAATCCATCAATCGGGAATCTTCAATTTCATACAACAAATATCCGAAATTCAAGTGTTGTTCATCAGCACCACCGGATAGTTCAACCGCTTTCCATCCGTAGGCTAAAGCGCGTTTATAATCTTCTGTTTTTTGATATATTCTGCTCAAAGAATTATAACTCCAAGCATCTACAGAATCTTGTTGTAAAATTTTCAAAAATGCACTTTTACTTTCTTCATATTTTTCTAATTCCAAAGCGGAATTTCCCAGAATTGATAAAGCTGTTTTATGGCTGTTGTCTTCAAAAAGAATCCTCTTTGCAAACTGATAAGCCTGCTCATAATTTTTCATTTCAAAATAAGTATTCGCAATATTAATTAATGCACTTTGATGATGAGAATCCGCCTCTATCGCTTTTAAGTAACATTGCAAAGAATCCGATATTTGATGATTCTGATAATACACATTCCCTTTTATCACCAGAGCATCTGGATTTTTTGCATCTTTTCTTAAAATCTTTTCTGCAAATTTCAGAGCTGATTTAAAATCATTTTTTTGATATTTTCGAATAGCAGAATTTATGAGATCGGTTATTTCTGTCATTGTTTTTCCTTTTTTGATATTTTATAACAAATCAAGTAAAAAAACTATTGACGGAATCGAATTTATATTATATCTATTGTTTCACTGATGGGGGTATGGCGGAACTGGTAGACGCGCTAGACTCAAAATCTTGTGGCCTTTGGCCGTGTCAGTTCAAGTCTGACTACCCCTACCAATTTGCTCGAGTTTTTACTCGGGCTTTTTTTGTGGTAGTCAGCCTCCGTCTGACGTCTGGCTTGTAAGCTCGTTCCTCGCTAACGGCGCTGCGGTCACTCGTTTTGTAATATTCGCTTCGCTGCGTTACCTCTTGCTCGCTCAATAAC
>JAFUXW010000036.1 GCA_017477035.1 Alphaproteobacteria bacterium
CTCATAGCATATTCTTTCATTTTGCGTTCGTGTGCTTGAAATCTTTTATTTGTGGCATCAAAATATTCTTTTTCTAATTCAATCCCAATGAAATTTCGCTTCAAATTATATGCGGCAATTCCGGTTGAACCAACACCCATAAATGGATCGAGAATAGTGTCACCTTCGTTAGAGGCAATTTTAATAATATGTTCTAATAATTTTACGGGTTTCTGTGCAGGATGTTTTGGATTAGAAAGTCTTTCCGGTTGCATACAAATTGGTGTTTGAATAAAATTATGCATCTCTTTTTGATTGCTAAAATTCCATTGATGCCCTTTATTCCACATACAAACAATCAGTTCACAACTATTTAGAAAGCCGTTCTTGTAGATTTTTGGGGCAGGATTTGTCTTATGCCAAACCATAAATTGGAAAGTGTCAAATTCAGGATCAAATGCTTCGTGCCATTTACCAATTTGGTTATATGTGGTAAATACAAAAATATTTCCTTTAGGTTTAATTATCCTCTTGAAATTGGCTAACAAATCTCGTGGCTCAATTTCAGGTTTATCCCAATCTGCTAAATCGTTATTGAGTGCAGAGCGACCGGGTAAATCAATATTTCCTGTAGAATATTTTGCAATATTATATGGCGGATCTGTTAATATTAAACCGATAGATTTGTCCGGTATATCATTTAATAGTTTAAAACAGTCACCATATCTTAAGTCGTAAGCCATTCGTATCTCCTTTCTTTTATCATACATTAAAATTTTTGCTTTGTCCTTTTATTTAAGTTTTCACAACATACATCACTCTTTCAATTATTTATTCAATAGAATGTGTTGCTATGTAAAGATTTGAGTGCTTTCTTTCTTCTTTCACGCTAATGTTGTGTGTCAAAGGAGGTCTAAATATGGAAAAAATAGGATTGAATATCACTCCAAAAGAGTTCAAGCAATTAAGCAAGTGGTCGGAGAATGTTTACAATACAGCAGTTGTAATTGATTATTTTGTTACTAATCAGCCGGAGATTGAAGAGTGTTATAATCTTGCGCCGGTTGTTAAGCACCTGCGAAACGATGCAGATATTTTAAATGCATTCTTTATTGACCACGAAAAAGATGTCGAAATTTAAATGCCGTTTAAAAGGTGTTTAATCGGTGTTCAAATCGTGTTCACAAATTTCTTCGTGTGTTATGCCGAGAATTTGTTCCTCAATTTCTCGTATAATATCCGGCGTTAAACCTTTCGGCTTTTCCTCTTGGAGCTTTTGTTTTTCACTTATCACTTCATCCTCATAAGATTTAACCGGCCCAATCAATTTCAGCATTTTAGTAACGGCATAATACCTTGCAGGCTCGACTTTACCGTTATTCTCCATATCCTTTTCGATAGAATTTATCAAACTGCGGGTAAAATCATATAAATCCGAATGCAAGGTCGTTTTAGTCCGAAGATATTCAGCTCTTTTGGTTTCCCAATCATCAGACTTTTTCCATCGGCGGAGTGTTCTTTCATTCAAATGAAGCTTCCTCGCGATATCTTCTAATGACATAAATTTTTCAGCATAAAGTTTAAAGGCATCTTGTGCCAATGTTTGTTTTTTCATAATTAACCTCGGGGTAAATA
>JAFUXW010000288.1 GCA_017477035.1 Alphaproteobacteria bacterium
CCAACAGGACAACTAAACATCTCCGATAAATTTCTATTTTATTTAATGACAAAATTCTTACAAGTATTAGTTGAAACAAAAGTAAAGACAAAATCGCTCGTGAAAAATATGGATAATGTTTGTTAAAATGGCATATTCTTCATCTTTTGTGATTTCATGGTCTTTCCAATAATCCGTCAGCTTATTACGGGTTTCCTGCCCCATCATGCGTTGCTGTATCCATTTTTCGGAATGTCCGAGTTTTTGCCAGTTTTCACGCGCACGGTCAATACTTAATGCCGGATCGACGGTTTCTTTCATCCGCTCATAACCGACTCGAGCCAACCACTGTTTAATCAGCTCAGCTTTCGGACTAGGTACTGATTGAACAATACGGAGCATCGTTTCGGCATCAGCAACTGTTGTTAAATATTTTTTGCCATCGGCAGCTTCCAGTTTCAGTTGGTGACAATTTGTCACCGACTGCTCCGCTCCTTCTTTTCTCAATCGTTCGGCTAATTTATTCCAGTATTTACGAGATGTTTGGTAATCTTTTTCCAATAAAATAACCATTACATCAATAACCGAAAAGTACCAAACATCCTTTTCTTCATCATATACCGAGCGGATTTTGCTTTGCTCAAATAATTTAATATCATTTTTCATGTGCACTTCCTTTAAATTTATAGCCTGATTTTACATCTATGCGGCTAAAAATCAAGAACACATTGATAATATCATACGAAAAAACAACCAGCTCTTCTTCATTTTTTAATACAACCGAAATTGTCATTTTTTTCTTTTACATTATTTTTGAAAGGAAAACCAGATGACAAAAAATGATACAAAAATGACACCGGAAATGTTAGAAGAACTCTGGCAGAAGCGAGAAGCTGAGTATAAAAGGCGTTATGGAATAAATGTGACACAAAGGGAGGCAAAGCGCATTTTGGAATACGTTTCCTTTGACTTCTTATCTCTTATTACTTTTATGATTGTTTACGGAAAATATCCTTATCATCTTGCTTATATGCGCATATGGGACGTTATAACTTTACTGAAAAATATAAACTGCAAAAATAAAGAAAAATTTTTTATGGACTTTTTGTTTGATGGGGTAGAATTTGAAGATGAAGCTGAAAGTCTTATCAAAAAACGCTACTGTTTTTTTATAGAGTCATTAGATGAATATTATAAAACAACTCACATGTATCCCAAACGTAAGAATTTATATTTTAAAGATGCTCCCAAAAATATCATCATATTCCGTAGATTAATCGAAAAACATTTGTTTGGCGATTTGGATTACGGACTATTTCAAACCGATTTTTGGCGTGAAGCTTGTGAAAGGCTCTTCTTAAATAAAAAACTTGAGAATGGGTTTGATTGGGATTTTGAAAAGCTCGCATTTGCCGATAATGAAACAACCGATGTATAATCATCGGCTGTTTCATCATAAAAATTAAGTTTTTATTTTATCAGTTTGCAATAAACTTGTGATAACAATTCGGCATCAAGCAATGCGCCGTGAACATTTCTTTTGCTTGTATCTATATCAAATCTTTCGCAAAGAGCATCCAAATTGCAGCGCATATTCGGGAAAGCAGCTTTTGCCAGTTTAAGCGTATCTGTCATTTTATTAGTCAGCTCAAAACCGAGTTCGTGATTTATAAAACCTAAGGCAAACGGCAAATTATGGGCAATCAGTTCTTTGCCTTCAATAAATTTCAAAAAGCCGTCTTTAATTTCTGCAAACGTTGGTTTATCTGCTAAAAAATCAGATGTCAAACCATGTACTTGCACAGCTTCCTCAGAAACTTTTTGCTTCGGATTAATATAAACGTGAAAAATCTGTCCTGTCGGCTGATTGTTTTCATCTAATTCAACCGCACCGATTTCAACCAATTTGTTTTGTTTCGGATCAAAGCCCGTAGTTTCAGTATCAAACACAACTTTATGCATATAAGTCTCCTAAAAAGTTTCTTATACGTATAAATAATGATTGCGACACATTCGGTCGCATCAAATTATTATGCACAGAAATTATTTTAAGGCATCAACCACTTTAATCAGTGTGGAAATTTGATCGTCTGACAATTTTTTAATGCTGGCAATCAGAGCGGCTTCTTCAAACACACGCTTGCGACTGATATTTTTATCCAAATTGTCATCTAAAATATCGTTGAGCGAACAACCAAGAATTTTTGCAATTTGAATCAGCGTTTCAAAATGCGGATAATTCACCCCTCGTTCAATATTAGAAACAGCCTCTACCGAGATGCCGCATTGTTCTGCTAAAACTTCTTGTGTGATTTTTGCATTTTGGCGAATAGCTTTTATTTTTAACCCGATTTTACGCTTCATGTTTTGCTCCATAAGTAGAAGTTAAACTTAAAGTTTTAACTTGAAAACGAAGCAAAACTTATATAATGTGATAATAATTATGAGTTTTACTTAATATAATGCGACCGATTGTGTCGTATCTGCATATTAGGTAATAAGTAAATGTAACTTTTTTAGGAGAAAATTTATGAATACAAGAGCGCTGAAATCTGAATTTTTCAAAGAATTTGAAAAGGGTGGAAAATACGAAAAAATCGTAGAATTAGTCAAAACAGACAACAGCTTAATCATGTGCATGCGCGGAAGTTATGTGACAATTTATTATAAGAGCTTACAAATTCTAAAAATTAAAGAAAAAGGAACATTTGAAGTAGATTCTAATTACGGAATTGATGTAAAAGATTATGATAATAATTGGGTTCTTTATTTTAAGGATGCTAAAGAAGCTTTAGATAAGCATAATAAAGTTGAAAAACTGGAAAAAGAAGTTCAACAAGCATTGGTTAAAGAAAATAACCGCGGTTCAATATGCAATGAAACTGACTATTTTATTTTAGATATTGAATATACGCAAAGTGATTTTGATGGACGTTTTGATGCATTAGCAGTTTATTGGCCGAAAGATAAACGCAAAAACGGCAATAATTTAAAATTAGCTTTTGTCGAAGTAAAAGCAGGAGAAAAAGCCATTTCAGGAACATCGAGTGTATATCAACACTGCAAATCAGTTATTAAATTTATGGGCGAACTTAATAAAGATAATAATAAAGATGAATTCCTTGAAGACTTAGAAAAAGTGATTGAACAACAGCGCAAGCTCGGTTTATGGGAATACGATAATTCCCACGAGATAACATTTTCGCGCACGGAAAAGCCACAACTAATTTTTGTTTTGGTAAATTATAACCCTAATTCCAGATCCCTTGACAATGAAATCGAGAAAATAGGCAAATATGTTGAGGAATATGAAAATGAAATTCCGATTGAAACGCTTTTTGCCAAATCTTCGTTCATGGGGTATGGCTTATATGATAGTTGTATGCTGTCTTTAAAACACGTTCAAAAACGAGTTTGCCGAGGGTAATATGAAGGCTTGTATCAAACGCGGAGCAAAAGAAATCGGCGGATCGGCAGTTGAACTGACTGCCACAAACGGCGAACGGCTAATCGTAGATTTAGGTTTACCTTTGGATGCGGAAGAAAATACCGCCGATTTATTGCCTGATATTAAAGGACTAAAGCAAAAAACAGATGATTTGCTCGGTATTTTAATCTCGCATCCGCACCAAGACCATTACGGCTTGGTTTTACACATTGATAAATCTATTCCGATTTATATGGGTGAAGCAACGGCAAAGATTATGGATGTTTGTATTAAGCATAATCTACCGCAAGCCTTTACTTTTGAAAATCAACATATCTTTGAGAGTTATAAACCTTTTAATATTAGTACATTTAAAATAACCCCCTATTTGGTTGACCATTCCGCATATGGAGCACACGCTTTTCTGATAGAAGCCGATGGCAGGCGTTTGTTTTACAGCGGAGACTTTCGTGCACACGGACGAAAAGGAAAATTGTTTGATTATCTTATCAAAAATCCGCCCAAAGATATTGATGTACTAATGATGGAAGGCTCTTGTCTCGGGCGCGAGCTGTCCGAAAAATACCCATCGGAACAATCTTTGCAAGCTGAATTTGAAAAGGTATTTAAACAAACAAAAGGTGCTGTTTTCATTCAAAGCTCTTCACAAAATATAGACCGTGTCGTCACAATTTACAGAGCCGCAAAGAAAAACGGCAGAACTTTGGTTATGAGCGGTTATACCGGACATATTTTAATGGCGTTAAACAACCCGCACTTGCCCAGTTTTAAGTGGCCGGATGTTAAAAAATTTGCCACCGATAGCACAATGCCACATCATATTACCAAAGAAATGATAGAAAAAAATCCCAACAAATATGTGATTATGCTCGGCGGACCGATTTTTAATATCCTAAAAAACGGCTCGCTTATCAACGAAAACACCTCTTTTATCTATTCCATGTGGGAGGGATATAAGGAGTTGTATCAGGAACGGCTTAGTTTGATGAAAGAAAAGCAAGTGCCGATGTTTGACATACACACTTCCGGACACGCGGATATTCCGACCTTAAAACAATTTGCTGCGGCGCTTAAGCCTAAAAAAATTGTGCCGATACACACATTTTTCCCCGAACAATTTAAGGAAATGTTTGATAACACCGAACTGCACAAAGATAACGAAATTTTTGAAATATGAGGATATACCATGGAAAAAGGTCATTCAGCCAGACTTGAAAAAGTTGAAAACATGATACGGCTTATCAACCGAATGGCCGGCTCTACCGAGGGTATCAGCCTCATGGATATTATGAGCGAATATCGTGTTTGCCGCCGCACTGCCGAACGAATGTTAAACGTTATAAAGGCAATCTATGCGGCTCAACTTGAAGAGGTTGATAACGGGGAGAATTACAAAGCTTACCGTTTGCAGGAATTATATCGCCAAGGGCCAATAAAACTTTCTCCGCAAGAACTGACCTGTTTGACTAAAGCCGTAAAGTTAGCCGAGCGTGATAAACTGAGCAATCTGGCTCATGATTTAAAAGCATTGGAAAGTCGGCTTAAGGCTATTTGCAAACACAAAGATTTATTAGACAGCGAATATTTTTCGGAAATAGAAGACGTCGGAATGGTTGCCGGACCGAAATATAAGGTAGATTCGGAACTCTTGAGCAAAATTCGAAATGCTGTTACAAATTGGCAAGAAATTGTCGTTACGCATAAATTGCGGGCAACCGGCGAAATAAAAAAGTTTCAAATTCAACCATACGGCATTTTATATGGAACCAGACCGTATTTAGTTGCCTATTTGCCGGAAGAACAAGATTATCGTTATTTTTGCATTTCCAATATATTAAAAGCGGAAATGACGGACATCAGGTTTACGCGAAACGAACAATTTTCTCTTAAAGAATATGCCGAGCGTTCTTTCGGCAGTTTTCAGGAAGAACCCATAAATGTTGTTTGGAAAGTCAGCTCCAATCGTGCCGAAGATGCCGTAAATTATCAATTTCATCCCTCGCAGACCATTGAGAGACAAACCGATGGCAGTCTGATTGTGCGGTTTACGGCCGGCGGAATGAAAGAAATGTGCTGGCATTTATTCACTTGGGAAGGCGATATTCAGATTTTAGAGCCGGAATCCTTAAAAGAAACAATGCATCATCTGTTGGATAAAGCTAAGAAATCTTTATAAATTTTGTAGTTTAGAATAAAGCTGAACACAATAATCGCACTCATTCTCTTTAAAGTTAAACAAATCGGAATCTTTTAACTTGAGTTTGCAACCGACATCAACAATGTCATTTTCCTCCATACCTGTTTTTACATAGAGCATTTCTTTTAAATCTATAAATGTATTTGGCAGCGACTGTTCCAGTTCTCGTTCCAAAACAGATTTTGTTTGTTGAGCATCATAGCAAACAATATCTTTATTGCCTATGAAAACCAAAAAATCTTCTTTCAATTCGCTGATTGTCTTAGAATTTTCAACTTGTTTACGCGATAAACCATAAAACAAATCTATAAAATTAGGTAGTTTATCCTGCGGATTAACCGGCGTATAAAATCTTTTCCCCATGAGATATCCTTGTTCATTAAATTCTATGGCATGAATGGAAAGGATTTTGCCCTCATAAGGATTCTTTCCCGTTGTTTTAACAAATAGTGCTATTTTATTCATCTTTATCTCCTTTTGCGGTTAAGTTCTTATACATTTGCGCCAACATATAACATTTTGATAGAGGTCT
>JAFUXW010000001.1 GCA_017477035.1 Alphaproteobacteria bacterium
AAAATTCTTCCTGCTAATATGGTTGGAAGGCAAAGAAATAAGGTTCTACCAAATACTTTGCACTGATTCAAGTGTCAGTTGTGAACTTCCAACCACCTCGTCTATTTGTCGGGGTGGTTTCTTTGTTAACAATAGATAAGGAAGTTTTTAAGATGAACAAATATATTTTATTACTCGGCGTTGCCGGAGTTGCTTTAGGCTCTTATGCCGCATACGCCGACAACTCGGCAACAATGACCGTTACAGCAAAAATTGAACACGATGTGTCTTTGACATTAGAGGGAAATACAATGGATTTCGGCACAATTTATATCGACCCGTCTAATACCGAGGGCGGTGAGATACAGTATAACGAATCGGGAGAAATTACTCACCAAGATGCTTATTTTGTCAGTGCATCGCCGGTTACTCCGATGAACTTTACCGCCAATATTCCTAATAAAACAGCCTGCAACAGTGCAAGCCAATATTGCGGAGGATTGGATTTAATTGGGGGAAGTGGTGCAGAGGCATACGTTTTTGGCGAAACTGGGAATAATTATTGTCAATTTTATATAAAATACACCGGAGCAGGAAATAATTTTAAGATTATTCCTAATAGTTGCGTAGTTGATAATCCAGAAAGTGTCATTCTCGGAGATCACGAAGCTACCATAACCATCGAATACACTCCAAGTTGATGGAAAAAATGGGGTAAAAATCAAGCGGAGAGGAAATAAAAAACTTTCCGCTTGTTTTGCTTTTAATTATACGATTTTTCATTTAGAATCATAGGCTGACCGGCGTTCAGCTTGCCTTTTGCTTGTAGTTGAACACTCTTTCCTATGGTTTGAATCCCATTCTCCACAAGTTTAAAACTATAAAACACCCATAAAGGGTGTTTTATAGTTTTAATGGCGGTGTAGAAAACTTTTACGGTACTCAGCATACTAAAGTTTCCTGACTGCCATCACCAATAACAGGGAATCTACAGGGGAATTCGCACGAATTCGATGCGACATTCTACACCAAAGTGCTTGCTAATACTAACACTGGTACCTCCAAACACCCAAAATTATCAGGGAATTTAAAATCAAGAACAGGGAAAAGAAAATAATTGCATATAATTAAAAATGGTATAGTATCAATCATTGATAATTGGGGATAAAATATGATGAGTATATTTAATAAAATTTTTAAAAAAAATGTATTTGATAACAAAGAAACTTTAGAAATTGTAAGAGGAGTTAGTAGAGGAAATATTTATCCTATAACAAATTTAATAGAAAAAATTAAGGAATTAAAAATTTCTGGTACATTATACATAGGATATCCGATTCTTTCATCAGTGGACAATAATGAGATAATTGACGCCTTACTAATCTCAAAAAACATAGGGTTGATAGTATTTAATTTTCCAGAGTCTACTCAAAGCGTAGATGAATTGTGTGACATTCAAGATAAAATAGTGTATACTTTCGAAGCGAACCTAAAAAAACACGAAGAGTTACGTGATGGAAGAAATCTAATTATTTCTCCTCAAATAATTACTTATGTAGATAATGCAAAAAATTTCATTTCTCAAAATAAGCTTTATAATTTTGCAGATGCTGAGAACTTGTTAAATGTCTTCCAAAAAGTAAAAAATGAGTTAAATGATGATTACTTAAAGAGAATTAATTCTGCTATACAAAAAGTATCTTCCTTAAAACCTAGAAACAAAAGAGAAAATGCCGTCACAGATGGCTCCAAAGGATACATACTAAAGCAAATAGAAAAAGAAATAGCCAACTTAGATAAATGGCAAAAACAAGCGTCTATAGAAGTGCCTGAAGGCCCTCAAAGGATACGTGGATTAGCCGGTTCAGGAAAAACTGTTGTATTAGCACTAAAGGCAGCATATTTGCATGCAAATTATCCTGAATGGAAAATAGCTATCACCTTTTATACTCGCTCACTAAAACAGCAATTTCAAGAGTTAGTTGAAAAATTTACGTATGCACATTCCGAAAATAAACCGGATTGGAGCAAAATAGAAATTTTGCATGCTTGGGGGTCTTTATCTGAAAAAGGTATTTATTCTGAAGCAGCTCGGATTGCCGGTGTAAAACCAATTAATTTCCAATCTGCCCGAAAAATGAACCCTTTAGATCCGTTCCGTTTTGTTTGCGAACAGTTAATTAGTGAAATAAAAGATAAAGATATTGAAACGTATGATGCCATCTTAGTTGATGAAGCTCAAGATTTTCCTGATACATTTTTTAAAATACTATACAAAATGGCAAAAGGTGATAAAAAAATAGTTTGGGCATATGATGAACTCCAAAGTTTATCAGGAACATCAATGCCCTCAATAGAGAATCTTTTTGGGGGAAATATTATTAGTGATAACTTTAAAAATGAAGAGGGAAAACCTCGAAGAGACATAGTTCTTCCCGTCTGTTATAGAAATACTCCTTGGGCAATAACAGTAGCTCACGCACTAGGTTTTGGAATTTATAGACAAGACGGATTAGTACAGTTTTTTGATCGACTAGAATTATGGCAAGATGTTGGATATGAAACGGATAAAGCTATAAATTATGGGGAAGAAGTATCTCTCTGTAGAAGTAAAGATTCTTACCCTGAATATTTTGATAAATACATAACGAAAGAAGATGCTGTACAAGTTAATACTTTTAGTTCGCCAACAGAGCAATATCATGAATTAGCAAAATTTATAAAAAATAATATTACAAAAGATGAATTAACTCCGCAAGATATAATGATTATATTACCTAATGCTTATACAGCCCAAAAAGAATATATGATAATTTCTCAGATTTTAGACGAACATGGCATCCCATCACATTTAGCGGGTGTTTCCACAGATAGAGATATATTTCATATCGAAAATTCTGTAACAGTGACTAGTATATATAGAGCAAAAGGAAATGAAGCCGCAATGGTTTATCTTGTCAATTCTGAATGTTGTTATGCTGGCTTTAATCTTCCTAGCCTTAGAAATATTTTATTTACTGCTATTACTCGTTCTAGAGCATGGGTGAGAATATTTGGAGTTGATCCTAAAATGTCATTATTAAAAAATGAGATTGATCAAGTTATAAAAAATGATTTTAAACTAAACTTTCAAATTCCAACTAAAGAAAACATGATTAATCTTCGTATGATTAATAAAGATATTATGTCAGACGGAAAATTTATTAAAGAAGTACAAAAATTGAAAAATGAAGGATTTACAGAAGAAGAATTACAACAACTTATTAGGGATCAATATCAGAACTAATGTCTATTGAAAAGAAGTTATTAAGAGATATTAATAATACATGTGCTCTTCTTACTAAAAGTGGATTGGCTCATTTTAGTCGAGGAGTGAGAACTTATGATATGTCCGGAAAAGTGCGAAGAATTTCTTGGACTAATTGTGATAATACAGAATTAAATATATCTTTCAATAGTTTAGAGCAATATAAAAATATATTAGAAAAGGGATTATATTTCTGTATACTAAATGATGGATCAATTATCAGAGCATCATATTCAATTAAAAATAATCAAGTTATATCACATAATTTACTTTTCTGGCCGGCTCCTTTTGATCTTGATCTTTGCAATAGAAGTCCAGAATTTGGTGCTCCATTAGAAATTTTAGAAGATATTATGTCTTCGGAAGATTGGCCAAACCATATTATTATGAGAACTCCGATTAGAATTGATTATGATCCTAAAAATGTTTCTGATCAACATCCTTTGATTCATATGCATATGCAAAATGAAGATTGCAGAATAGCTATAAATATCCCTGTATGCTTCAATTCATTTATCCATTTTATATATGAAAACTGTTATCCAGATATTTATCAAAAAAACTCTTTTCTTCAAAAGTTACCTAAAACAAAATTAAGTAATAGTAGTAATAATGGATATAACTTATTTTTAAACTTTAATTATATTTAAAAATATACAAATTTTTATGTTTTTTATCCTTGACTTTCCTTACGCTTAGAGCGTTTAGTGTGTTGAGGAGAGTAGAAGATGTATAAGCAGCCACCAAAGGAACATCAGTTCACAAAAGGTAAATCAGGTAACCCAACAGGACAACTAAACATCTCCGATAAATTTCTATTTTATTTAATGACAAAATTCTTACAAGTATTAGTTGAAACAAAAGTAAAGACAAAATCGCTCGTGAAAAATATGGATAATGTTTGTTAAAATGGCATATTCTTCATCTTTTGTGATTTCATGGTCTTTCCAATAATCCGTCAGCTTATTACGGGTTTCCTGCCCCATCATGCGTTGCTGTATCCATTTTTCGGAATGTCCGAGTTTTTGCCAGTTTTCACGCGCACGGTCAATACTTAATGCCGGATCGACGGTTTCTTTCATCCGCTCATAACCGACTCGAGCCAACCACTGTTTAATCAGCTCAGCTTTCGGACTAGGTACTGATTGAACAATACGGAGCATCGTTTCGGCATCAGCAACTGTTGTTAAATATTTTTTGCCATCGGCAGCTTCCAGTTTCAGTTGGTGACAATTTGTCACCGACTGCTCCGCTCCTTCTTTTCTCAATCGTTCGGCTAATTTATTCCAGTATTTACGAGATGTTTGGTAATCTTTTTCCAATAAAATAACCATTACATCAATAACCGAAAAGTACCAAACATCCTTTTCTTCATCATATACCGAGCGGATTTTGCTTTGCTCAAATAATTTAATATCATTTTTCATGTGCACTTCCTTTAAATTTATAGCCTGATTTTACATCTATGCGGCTAAAAATCAAGAACACATTGATAATATCATACGAAAAAACAACCAGCTCTTCTTCATTTTTTAATACAACCGAAATTGTCATTTTTTTCTTTTACATTATTTTTGAAAGGAAAACCAGATGACAAAAAATGATACAAAAATGACACCGGAAATGTTAGAAGAACTCTGGCAGAAGCGAGAAGCTGAGTATAAAAGGCGTTATGGAATAAATGTGACACAAAGGGAGGCAAAGCGCATTTTGGAATACGTTTCCTTTGACTTCTTATCTCTTATTACTTTTATGATTGTTTACGGAAAATATCCTTATCATCTTGCTTATATGCGCATATGGGACGTTATAACTTTACTGAAAAATATAAACTGCAAAAATAAAGAAAAATTTTTTATGGACTTTTTGTTTGATGGGGTAGAATTTGAAGATGAAGCTGAAAGTCTTATCAAAAAACGCTACTGTTTTTTTATAGAGTCATTAGATGAATATTATAAAACAACTCACATGTATCCCAAACGTAAGAATTTATATTTTAAAGATGCTCCCAAAAATATCATCATATTCCGTAGATTAATCGAAAAACATTTGTTTGGCGATTTGGATTACGGACTATTTCAAACCGATTTTTGGCGTGAAGCTTGTGAAAGGCTCTTCTTAAATAAAAAACTTGAGAATGGGTTTGATTGGGATTTTGAAAAGCTCGCATTTGCCGATAATGAAACAACCGATGTATAATCATCGGCTGTTTCATCATAAAAATTAAGTTTTTATTTTATCAGTTTGCAATAAACTTGTGATAACAATTCGGCATCAAGCAATGCGCCGTGAACATTTCTTTTGCTTGTATCTATATCAAATCTTTCGCAAAGAGCATCCAAATTGCAGCGCATATTCGGGAAAGCAGCTTTTGCCAGTTTAAGCGTATCTGTCATTTTATTAGTCAGCTCAAAACCGAGTTCGTGATTTATAAAACCTAAGGCAAACGGCAAATTATGGGCAATCAGTTCTTTGCCTTCAATAAATTTCAAAAAGCCGTCTTTAATTTCTGCAAACGTTGGTTTATCTGCTAAAAAATCAGATGTCAAACCATGTACTTGCACAGCTTCCTCAGAAACTTTTTGCTTCGGATTAATATAAACGTGAAAAATCTGTCCTGTCGGCTGATTGTTTTCATCTAATTCAACCGCACCGATTTCAACCAATTTGTTTTGTTTCGGATCAAAGCCCGTAGTTTCAGTATCAAACACAACTTTATGCATATAAGTCTCCTAAAAAGTTTCTTATACGTATAAATAATGATTGCGACACATTCGGTCGCATCAAATTATTATGCACAGAAATTATTTTAAGGCATCAACCACTTTAATCAGTGTGGAAATTTGATCGTCTGACAATTTTTTAATGCTGGCAATCAGAGCGGCTTCTTCAAACACACGCTTGCGACTGATATTTTTATCCAAATTGTCATCTAAAATATCGTTGAGCGAACAACCAAGAATTTTTGCAATTTGAATCAGCGTTTCAAAATGCGGATAATTCACCCCTCGTTCAATATTAGAAACAGCCTCTACCGAGATGCCGCATTGTTCTGCTAAAACTTCTTGTGTGATTTTTGCATTTTGGCGAATAGCTTTTATTTTTAACCCGATTTTACGCTTCATGTTTTGCTCCATAAGTAGAAGTTAAACTTAAAGTTTTAACTTGAAAACGAAGCAAAACTTATATAATGTGATAATAATTATGAGTTTTACTTAATATAATGCGACCGATTGTGTCGTATCTGCATATTAGGTAATAAGTAAATGTAACTTTTTTAGGAGAAAATTTATGAATACAAGAGCGCTGAAATCTGAATTTTTCAAAGAATTTGAAAAGGGTGGAAAATACGAAAAAATCGTAGAATTAGTCAAAACAGACAACAGCTTAATCATGTGCATGCGCGGAAGTTATGTGACAATTTATTATAAGAGCTTACAAATTCTAAAAATTAAAGAAAAAGGAACATTTGAAGTAGATTCTAATTACGGAATTGATGTAAAAGATTATGATAATAATTGGGTTCTTTATTTTAAGGATGCTAAAGAAGCTTTAGATAAGCATAATAAAGTTGAAAAACTGGAAAAAGAAGTTCAACAAGCATTGGTTAAAGAAAATAACCGCGGTTCAATATGCAATGAAACTGACTATTTTATTTTAGATATTGAATATACGCAAAGTGATTTTGATGGACGTTTTGATGCATTAGCAGTTTATTGGCCGAAAGATAAACGCAAAAACGGCAATAATTTAAAATTAGCTTTTGTCGAAGTAAAAGCAGGAGAAAAAGCCATTTCAGGAACATCGAGTGTATATCAACACTGCAAATCAGTTATTAAATTTATGGGCGAACTTAATAAAGATAATAATAAAGATGAATTCCTTGAAGACTTAGAAAAAGTGATTGAACAACAGCGCAAGCTCGGTTTATGGGAATACGATAATTCCCACGAGATAACATTTTCGCGCACGGAAAAGCCACAACTAATTTTTGTTTTGGTAAATTATAACCCTAATTCCAGATCCCTTGACAATGAAATCGAGAAAATAGGCAAATATGTTGAGGAATATGAAAATGAAATTCCGATTGAAACGCTTTTTGCCAAATCTTCGTTCATGGGGTATGGCTTATATGATAGTTGTATGCTGTCTTTAAAACACGTTCAAAAACGAGTTTGCCGAGGGTAATATGAAGGCTTGTATCAAACGCGGAGCAAAAGAAATCGGCGGATCGGCAGTTGAACTGACTGCCACAAACGGCGAACGGCTAATCGTAGATTTAGGTTTACCTTTGGATGCGGAAGAAAATACCGCCGATTTATTGCCTGATATTAAAGGACTAAAGCAAAAAACAGATGATTTGCTCGGTATTTTAATCTCGCATCCGCACCAAGACCATTACGGCTTGGTTTTACACATTGATAAATCTATTCCGATTTATATGGGTGAAGCAACGGCAAAGATTATGGATGTTTGTATTAAGCATAATCTACCGCAAGCCTTTACTTTTGAAAATCAACATATCTTTGAGAGTTATAAACCTTTTAATATTAGTACATTTAAAATAACCCCCTATTTGGTTGACCATTCCGCATATGGAGCACACGCTTTTCTGATAGAAGCCGATGGCAGGCGTTTGTTTTACAGCGGAGACTTTCGTGCACACGGACGAAAAGGAAAATTGTTTGATTATCTTATCAAAAATCCGCCCAAAGATATTGATGTACTAATGATGGAAGGCTCTTGTCTCGGGCGCGAGCTGTCCGAAAAATACCCATCGGAACAATCTTTGCAAGCTGAATTTGAAAAGGTATTTAAACAAACAAAAGGTGCTGTTTTCATTCAAAGCTCTTCACAAAATATAGACCGTGTCGTCACAATTTACAGAGCCGCAAAGAAAAACGGCAGAACTTTGGTTATGAGCGGTTATACCGGACATATTTTAATGGCGTTAAACAACCCGCACTTGCCCAGTTTTAAGTGGCCGGATGTTAAAAAATTTGCCACCGATAGCACAATGCCACATCATATTACCAAAGAAATGATAGAAAAAAATCCCAACAAATATGTGATTATGCTCGGCGGACCGATTTTTAATATCCTAAAAAACGGCTCGCTTATCAACGAAAACACCTCTTTTATCTATTCCATGTGGGAGGGATATAAGGAGTTGTATCAGGAACGGCTTAGTTTGATGAAAGAAAAGCAAGTGCCGATGTTTGACATACACACTTCCGGACACGCGGATATTCCGACCTTAAAACAATTTGCTGCGGCGCTTAAGCCTAAAAAAATTGTGCCGATACACACATTTTTCCCCGAACAATTTAAGGAAATGTTTGATAACACCGAACTGCACAAAGATAACGAAATTTTTGAAATATGAGGATATACCATGGAAAAAGGTCATTCAGCCAGACTTGAAAAAGTTGAAAACATGATACGGCTTATCAACCGAATGGCCGGCTCTACCGAGGGTATCAGCCTCATGGATATTATGAGCGAATATCGTGTTTGCCGCCGCACTGCCGAACGAATGTTAAACGTTATAAAGGCAATCTATGCGGCTCAACTTGAAGAGGTTGATAACGGGGAGAATTACAAAGCTTACCGTTTGCAGGAATTATATCGCCAAGGGCCGATAAAACTTTCTCCGCAAGAACTGACCTGTTTGACTAAAGCCGTAAAGTTAGCCGAGCGTGATAAACTGAGCAATCTGGCTCATGATTTAAAAGCATTGGAAAGTCGGCTTAAGGCTATTTGCAAACACAAAGATTTATTAGACAGCGAATATTTTTCGGAAATAGAAGACGTCGGAATGGTTGCCGGACCGAAATATAAGGTAGATTCGGAACTCTTGAGCAAAATTCGAAATGCTGTTACAAATTGGCAAGAAATTGTCGTTACGCATAAATTGCGGGCAACCGGCGAAATAAAAAAGTTTCAAATTCAACCATACGGCATTTTATATGGAACCAGACCGTATTTAGTTGCCTATTTGCCGGAAGAACAAGATTATCGTTATTTTTGCATTTCCAATATATTAAAAGCGGAAATGACGGACATCAGGTTTACGCGAAACGAACAATTTTCTCTTAAAGAATATGCCGAGCGTTCTTTCGGCAGTTTTCAGGAAGAACCCATAAATGTTGTTTGGAAAGTCAGCTCCAATCGTGCCGAAGATGCCGTAAATTATCAATTTCATCCCTCGCAGACCATTGAGAGACAAACCGATGGCAGTCTGATTGTGCGGTTTACGGCCGGCGGAATGAAAGAAATGTGCTGGCATTTATTCACTTGGGAAGGCGATATTCAGATTTTAGAGCCGGAATCCTTAAAAGAAACAATGCATCATCTGTTGGATAAAGCTAAGAAATCTTTATAAATTTTGTAGTTTAGAATAAAGCTGAACACAATAATCGCACTCATTCTCTTTAAAGTTAAACAAATCGGAATCTTTTAACTTGAGTTTGCAACCGACATCAACAATGTCATTTTCCTCCATACCTGTTTTTACATAGAGCATTTCTTTTAAATCTATAAATGTATTTGGCAGCGACTGTTCCAGTTCTCGTTCCAAAACAGATTTTGTTTGTTGAGCATCATAGCAAACAATATCTTTATTGCCTATGAAAACCAAAAAATCTTCTTTCAATTCGCTGATTGTCTTAGAATTTTCAACTTGTTTACGCGATAAACCATAAAACAAATCTATAAAATTAGGTAGTTTATCCTGCGGATTAACCGGCGTATAAAATCTTTTCCCCATGAGATATCCTTGTTCATTAAATTCTATGGCATGAATGGAAAGGATTTTGCCCTCATAAGGATTCTTTCCCGTTGTTTTAACAAATAGTGCTATTTTATTCATCTTTATCTCCTTTTGCGGTTAAGTTCTTATACATTTGCGCCAACATATAACATTTTGATAGAGGTCTCAGGCATAGCATTGTATCCAGATTATCGATGTTAAATTTGTTCAATAAGGCAAAAAAATCACATTTCTCTTTAGGAAACTTCTTTTTTGCAAGTTCTGAAAGAACTACAATCTCATTCGGCAAAGCAAATCCGAGAGCGGTGTAAATAAAATATAAACTTTCGGATTCGCTGAAGACGATAATATCTTTCCCATCAACAAAACTTAAAAATGAATTTTCCAGTTCGGAAAATGATGGTTTATTTTGTATTGTTGCTTGTGTGATTCCCGTTTTAATCGAAACTTGCCTCGGAATACTGTGTTTAGGATTAACCAATGAACAGAGAATATTTCCAGTTAATCTGTAACCTTCATCAATTTCCACCGCGACCAGAGAAATAATCTTATCTTTTTCAAAGCTTTGACCTGTTGTTTCTATGTCTATCACAATTTTTCGCATGTAACCTCCTTTGTTAATAATAAACGCTATAAAATATAAATGCGCCATACTCGGTCATATCACACGATATTAAGTCATTACACATACAATTATACATAAAATAATACTTTATGATTGACAAATAAATTAACTTATGCTATATCTCTATTATGGACAGCTAGAAATAGGAGATATGAAATGTTTGAAAAATTTGAGAAGAAAGGCAAAAAGGAAACTCCGGTCGCGTCTGTATCGACACTCGGGAGACTGGCCTTAAATCAGACAGCCGTTACAAATTTTGCCCTTGGCAATGCTAAATATGCTACTCTTTTCTTTGATAAAGAAGAAAATCTTATCGGGATTCGCTTCAGTAATCAAAAAGAAGAAAGCTCGTTTAAGGTGCAATGGCGAGAAAATTCAGGTTTGTTTCTGACTATCAAAAATTTTTTTGAAGCTTACGAAATAGATTTTTCTCAAACATATTTTTGTGATGTTGAGCAAGATAAAGAAAACAAATCATTCATCATAATCGACTTAAAAACCCGTCGGGAAAGGAGGTAACAGCAACAAGATATTAAACAACAAAAAAGAGACAAGAAAATTGGCATTTCCTTATCTCCAGAGAAATGCTAATATAGCACTCCAAACAAGTTTATATTAGCATTTCTCCCTTAAAAATCAATACCTTTTTGAAATATACGAACTTAAAGTGCGTGCATTTTAAGAAAGGGTAAATTTATTTTTCAAATGGAGAAACTTAAAATGAAAAACATTTTAACTGTTGAGTATACCGACCTTAATATACTAAAAGCATACACTAACAATGCGAAAATACACAATGAAAAGCAGTTGCAGGCTTTGTCCGCATCTATTAAGCAATTTGGTTTTAATAATCCGATATTAATTGATGAGAATAGCGAAATTATTGCCGGTCACGGGCGCTATGAAGCGGCTAAAATTATCGGTCTGACGGAAGTTCCGATTATCAGATTAAGTCATCTATCCGAGGCTCAAAAACGAGCTTATCGGCTTGCCGACAACAAAATTAACGAGCTTGGCGGTTGGAATGAAGACACCTTAAAACTTGAGCTCGCGGAACTTGAAACATTATGCGACGATTTTGACATCACCATTACCGGATTCGATACTGTGGAATTGGATGTTTTGTTAGATGACAGCGAAAAAGAACACAAAACCAGCGAAACTTTAAATACTGAGCCTTATGTGCCGGAAAATGAAATTGTTACCAACTCAGGCGATGTATGGGTGCTTGGCAAACATCGTATTATCTGCGGAAATTCGCTGGAGGAAGAAACTTTTTCAAAACTGATGAACGGTAAAAAAGCCAATATGGTACTGCAAGATCCTCCGTTTAATGTCAAAATACAAGGTCATGTCGGCGGTAGCGGTAAAATCAAGCATAAAGAATTTGCCTTTGCTTCCGGCGAAATGAATGACAAAGAGTTTACAACATTTCTGGAAAATAATTTTAAGCTGTGCGCCAGTTATACAAAACGCGGCTCTTTGCACTTTAATTTTATGGATTGGCGACATGCATCGCATATTCTTGGAGCTGCTCAAAAAGTATTTACCTCCTTTATAAATCTTTGTGTTTGGGATAAAGGTACCGGCGGTATGGGTAGTTTATATCGCAGTCAGCACGAGCTTTGCTTTATTTTCAAAAACGGAAAAGAGTCTCATATCAATAATGTTGAACTCGGTAAAAACGGACGTTATCGCACGAATATCTGGCACTATACCGGCGTTAACAGTTTCGGACGGCATAAAAAAGATTTGAAAATGCACCCGACGGTAAAACCCGTAGAAATGCTTTATGATGCGATTTTAGATGTTACCAATCGCGGGGATTTGATATTGGATACTTTTCTCGGTTCCGGCTCAACGCTGATTGCCGCCGAAAAAGCACACAGGATTTGTTACGGCATTGAATTTGAGCCTTTGTATGTTGACACAGCTATTCGTCGTTTTCAAGAACTGTTTAATACAGAGGCTATCCGCGAAAGTGACGGCAAAAGATACAACGAATTGTTAGCAGAAATTAAAGACAAGGAGAAAAACAATGGAGAACAATGATAAAAAAATCGGTTATGGCAATCCGCCAGAAGAAACACGGTTTGCCAAAGGGAAAAGGGAAAAGCGGTAATCCGAAAGGTCGTCCCAAAGGCAGTCGCAACACCTACAAACTTTTGGAAGATTTACTGGAAGAAAAGGTAACGATTATGCAGAATGGTCAACCCGTCAGATTGTCAAAAAAAGTTGCCATTCTGCTTCAAGCCGTTAATTCTGCGGTTAAAGGCGATTTAAAAGCTATTCGCGATTTATTTCCGCATTTGTTGGCCGTTGATGCTAAAGCGGAGGAAAAAGAACACAAGATATCATCGCTAAGAAAAGAAGATATTGAAATTTTAACTGCATTTTTAAAGGAGAACTCCTATGGAAAAAAAGATTAATTATAACGAAGTGTTTAAACAACTGATTGAAATAAGCTCATTGACGACGGAAGAAGATAAAATTATTCGCAGTTTTATCGAAACCTTTAATAAAGCTTATTTTACACAAAAATCTAAAGTACAAGCTCTTCTTTTTAATTTAGCGATTGAAAGCGTTAAACATCATAATATGAAAAGAATTAAGGCTTGTAAAAACCAAAATCTAAGCAATGACAAAGAATCAATTCAAGAATGCGATACTTTGGAACTCTTAAAACCCGATAATACCGAATTAGAAAAAGACATGAATTCATTGCCTAAAAAAACAGCTTCTGCTGACCTGCGTAATCCTAAGCTTATGCTTTGCCAAAGAGGCATTAATCCGCTAAGCAACAGAGAAAGACTGCTGCGCATGCTGATAGAATCGCTTATTATAGAGGAAGAAAAATATGGCGATTAGCACCGATACTGAGGTTTTGAATGCACTTTTGCGCTCAAGCCTCAAAGCTTTTGTAATAAAAGTTTTTCATGAGGTATCGCCTTCCTGTCAATATTCGGACAATTGGCATATAGATTTAATCTGCCAAGAATTAGAGCAAATGATTAATGGTTGCGAACGCAGATTAATTGTTAATATTCCGCCGCGGTATATGAAGTCTATTATTTGTTCAGTTGCTTTGCCGGCATTTCTGCTCGGGCATAATCCGAAAACATCCGTTATCTGCGTCAGTTATGCCGATGATTTGGTTTCCAAACATGCCAATGATTGCCGCAAAGTGATATGTTCCAAATGGTATCAGGATTTATTTCCGAATACAAAACTCAGCAATACCAGAAAATCTACATTTGACTTTGAAACATCTGTCGGAGGCGGAAGATTTTCAACTTCCGTCAACGGCACATTAACCGGACGCGGTGCGGATTGGATTATTATTGACGATCCGATTAAACCGACAGACGCCATGTCTGATACCATTCGCGAAAAAGTTAATGAGTGGTATCGATCAACGCTTTATTCCCGTTTAAATGATAAAGCCGAAGGCAAAATTATGTTAATAATGCAACGTTTGCATGAAAATGATATGACGGGATTTTTACTGGAAAATGACAACAAATTCAAACTAATTAAACTTCCGGTTATCGCAGAAGAAGATGAAAATTGGACGGTTAGTCAGCCTGTTACCGGTCTTAAAAGAAATATTGTGCGGCATAAGGGCGATTTGCTTCATCCCGAACGAGAAAACTGGGAGATTGTGCATGAATTACAACAATCTTTGGGCGAATTTGCTTTTGCCGGACAATATCAGCAAAATCCCGTTCCTCTCGGTGGGGGTATGATAAAAAAAGAATGGTTGCATTATTATAATGAGCTTCCCGATCTGCAAAGATTGGTGCTTTCATGGGATACGGCCGGAAAAAGCGGAGAAGAAAACGCTTTTTCGGCCTGTATTGCTTTGGGTGTTGATTACTACGGAAAATATTATCTGTTGGAGAGTTTTCGTCGATGCATGAATTTTCCGGAACTGGTAAAAGCAGCCATGGATTTATATTTCCGTTATAAGCACTCTTATGCCCCGATACCTGAAATCGTTATTGAGGATGCATCTTCAGGCACACAGTTGCTTCAGGTTTTGCAATCAGACTACGGTTTAACTCCTCACGCCGTTAAACCGCACCAAGATAAAGTATCTCGCATGCAGGGAACCTCACTTTTAATTGAGCAGGGAAAACTTCTGTTTCCCAATACGGCGGGCGCATGGTATAAAGCTTTTGAAAGCGAGCTGACAACCTTTCCGAAATCGCGCTTTAAGGATCAATGCGATGCTCTAAGTCAAGCCTCGGATTATCTGACTTCCAATGTATCCTTAAACGAACCGCGCTTAGCCACGCGAACGGACTATTATATTGCCGGACACCACAGTATTTACAAAACGCATCCTATGCGTGATCCGAGAAAATTACGAAGATGGTAATAATCTTGACTTTTCTTTTATAAAGAGCCTTCATACCCTGTTATGGAGGCTTAAAATGTATAAAAAACCGCCGATTGCGCACCAGTTTCAAAAAGGTATATCAGGAAATCCGAAAGGTCGTCCGAAAATCTCCGATTCCGCACTATTTGAGTTGACTTCTTTGTTTTTGCAAGTGTTACTGTCAGCAAGGGATAAGGATAAATTATCCCGCGATAAGTTAAGCAGAATAAGGGATATCTTGAATGAAAAGGAAAATATACCTGCCAAAAAGCGCGGAAGAGCTAAAAAAACTCAGCCATCAAAAATAAGCTGAATTATGGGCACGATACTGTAACAGTCCATATCAACGGCAGTTCAGGGCATTATGGTATTATATCGCTTGCGAAAATGCTAATTTGAAGATTGAGCGCAAGTTCTTAACCAAGCTTGAAAAGTATGCCGAAAACCCCGAAGAGTGTATGCTTCGCGCTTATAAAACCAAATACAATTTGCATGCGGGAACAGAGATTATCAAAACATTTCGTGGGCAACAATATAAAGTGCTGGTGGCGGATACAAACGATTTTATTTATGAGGGCGAACATTATAAAAGTTTGTCAGCGGTGGCTAAAGAAATCTGCGGCATTAAAGTTTCCGGCTACGATTTTTTCGGCTTGAATAATAAATCAGCGTTGAAGGAGACAGAAAATGGCAAAAATTAATTGTGCGGTTTATGTCCGAAAATCCACAGAAAAAGGCTTGGAATTGGAGTTCAATTCTCTGCAGAATCAAGAGGAAGCCTGCCGCAGTTATATCCTCTCGCAAGCCTTTAACAACTGGGAATATTACAAAACTTATACAGACGGCGGCATATCCGGCGGCACTATGGAACGACCTGCTTTGAAGCAAATGCTTGAAGATATCAGAAAAGGCCTGATACAAACGGTAGTGGTTTATAAAGTTGACCGATTGTCGCGCTCAATTATGGATTTTCATAATATGATGAAGGAGTTTGATAAATGCGGATGCAATTTTGTATCCATCACACAGGCTTTTGACACCTCAACTTCAATGGGCAAGCTAACTTTGAATATGCTTTTATCCTTTGCCCAATTTGAACGGGAAGTTTCGTCCGAGCGAGTGCGGGATAAAATCCGCGCCAGTAAAGCCAAAGGCTTATGGACAGGCGGAACACCAAAATTGGGTTACGATTTGATTGATAAAAAGCTGATAATAAACAAAAACGAGGCAGAACAGGTACGCTATTTATTTGAAAGTTACTTAAAATGCGGTTCATTAAGCGAACTTGAAAAAATTGCCGAATCCAAGAATATAACGCATAAACAATGGATAACCGGCAAGGGCATAACGAAAGGTGGCAAACCGCTGAAAACCTCAGCTCTCCATCGCTTGTTGCATGAAAAACTGTATCTCGGAATGATTGAGAATAAACGCACCGGACAGGCTTTCAAAGGACAGCATGAAGCGATTATCAGCAAAGAACTTTGGGAAGCTGTGCGGAAAAAATTAAAAGACAATGATGTCAGCGGCAATCATACGCGCACAAAAAATGACAATCTCTTGACCGGAAAATTATTTGATGCCAATGGTATAGCCTTTGTTAACCAAGCAAACAGCAAACGCAAAACCACTAAAAAGTACTATTATGCGGTTAAAGGCCTGTACTTGCCGACCGAGCAGATTGATAAATTAGCACAAGAGGCGGTAAATGAAATATTGAACGCGGATTTAAATAGCTTACCGAAAGAAAAAGCAATAGCGCTAAAACAAATTAACTTCTCGGATATGGATTATTTTGAGCAACGTGGTTTTATCCGTAACTTTATTAATAAGGTGATTTACGGCAAAGATAAACTGACATTCTTCTTCAATGCGGATTGCGGAATGTTGGCGGCATATACTGGGAAATGCTTAAATCCGAATACCGAATCTCTGGAATTTATTAGCGACATAGCTAACCGACAGATTATTTATGAAAAAGCGGTTGTTATTAACCGCGGATTGTCAAGAAACACCTACAACGCCGGAAAAACCGGATTGATGAGTATTAACGACAACAACCGATTGATTGTCCGCGCCTTTGCTTATGCATGGCGATATAAAAAACTCTATGAAAGCGGTATGCCAACCGACGATATTGCCAAACAGGAACATATCTCCAAACGCACGATTTATAAATACTTAAACCTTGCTTACCTCTCCCCAAAACTCGTCAACCAACTCCTTGCTGGAACAATGAGTATTCCTCTGCAGAAATTATTTGAGATGGGGACTAGTAAACAAGAATTCCAAGAATAACTTTATTAACAAGGCTATTTTTTTAAATTATTTATCTTTGTTTCGCAACTTTTTATATCTTCTAATAATTTATCTTTTTCCTTTTCGAGAAATGCAATGGGATCACCAATTGTACTTCCTGATATTTTAATACCAAGTAGCTCTATCGTCTTATACTTTTCTATTTCAGTATTTATTATTTTAATTCTATCTTCAATAGATAAAATAAGTTCCTGTGAATATGCGATTTCTTGATTTTCAGAACGGATGTTCCATAGCTGGTTATCCAGTTTCCAACATTCTTTATCCAACTGAACATATTCTTGAGGAGCCGTTACTGAATTTAAATTTTGCGCTTTCATTCGCTGAATTATATTACTAAGAATATTATCCATTTTTTCACGAATATCTTGTTTTTGGTGTTCCAGTTCACTTATTTTTTCCTCACGGTACATTGACATATTTTTTCTCCTTTTAATTGTTTATTGACTTTCCAAAATTCCCCGAAGTATGTAACCGCCGGAAACTTTGCATTTTTGTTGTTAACAGGAGCTTACCATAGTCACTTTTTAAGAGTCAACCCCTCGATAAGCCCTGAAACACCGCGGATACGAAAAAAGACACCACAATCAGGTGTCTTTTCAATTAAAATGGCGGA
>JAFUXW010000002.1 GCA_017477035.1 Alphaproteobacteria bacterium
AACACTCCGGGCAGCGTTAAACACCGTTAAACACTCCGGGCAGCGTTAAACACCGTTAAACACTCCGGGCAGCGTTAAACACCGTTAAACACTCCGGGCAATGTCGGAGCCGTTGAACAGCACAAAAAAAAAGCCGCTATAAAAGCGGCTTTTTTTAGTCGTTAGCGGCCCAATGTTCGCGGAAGTTTTGCCGGCATTGTTCTGTTATAAATCCCGGCGGCGGATTCGGCGCGTCTAAATCCGGTTTAAAAACAATTCGTTCAACGTTAACCCCTCCGGCCTCCGTTAAATATTCTATTATAACATTTGTAAACCATTTATTTATATAAACCCGGCCGGCGTCATCGATTCGCACGAAATAAGGATAGAAAAAAGCGTCTAAAATCTCCGACGTTGTCGGCGTTGATTGTTTAATAAATCCGTCTTTTGTCTCCGCCCAGTATGACTCCGCCAAAATAGCGCCGTACCCGTGGACGCCGGCGGCTAACTCATCAGCTAACCGCCGTTTAACGTTTACAAGTGATTTACTCTTCATTGTTTAAAATCTCCATTTTATATTTCAAACAAATAACCAGTTTCATCTGATTTATCATAATAAAAACTTGATTTATGAAAAATGGCGCGCGCTAACCTATTTAAAAACCGATCACGGCCGAAAATTTTAATAAAATCAATGTGTCGGATTCGCACTTGAAAATCATCTGTTAAAATGGTGATTTTGCATTTTTTAGCAGCGCAGGCAATGTATTTAAAATCCGATTCGATATATCCGCAAGATTTTAAAAATCTTTTATCTTTTAATGTTAATTGCATTTTTTAACCCTCCATTAATTAAACCAATATTTAATTAAATTAATTTTTTCACCGTTTAATTCGTCCGGCGTTGCTATTAATAACATAAGCAATAAAACGAACATTAACACGGTAATAAATTTTAAAATGTTTATCATGTTTTTAACCCTCCATTTTAAAACATTTATCACCTAAAAATAAAACGTTTGTTTTAAGCTCCGGCGCATATTCTGGACGACTTATAAAAAACTTAACATTTTTATATTGTGCAAAATCCGCCGGATTGATTTTATCACATAACCAATAAAAACAACCATAAACCCCGTTAATTTTACCGCGTTTAAAATTATAATACTCCGGCAATTGTGAAAATTTAAGTTTGTTATACATTTTTTATCCCTCCATTTCAAGCGTAAAATTCAACAATTTTATATTTTTTAACATTTAATATTTTGCACAATATCCGGAGCGCCCACTCATTACAGCCGGAGCCGCCGAATCTCGGAAAATTTTTTATTCCACAATTACAAATTGCCTCGTCAAAAGCGGCCGACTCTCGGTTGTAACCCCAACCACACGCGCGACCCGTTCCAGAGCTCTTGAACACATTCGAATAGATCCACATCGCACAATAATTTGCGCGGCCTGTAGGGCAATAAAAGCGCACGTCGATAATTTCAGAGGCCGTTTTCAAGTCAATCACTTTAAAGCCTTTGTACAATCCCGAATCTTTCCGATAATTAACATTGAAACATTTTTTTTCAGCGTCAAGCGTCAAACGTGTTAAACGCTTTTTTTCGTTCCATACATCAACCGGTAAATATTTATTTATTATTAACATTTTTAAATCCTCCATTTTATTCGATTCGTTTTATCTATTTATAATATAACAAATATATTCGTTATTGTCAAGTGTTATATAATAAATTTTTTTAATTTTTTCAACTGTTATAAACCGTTGTCAAGTGTTATAAATCGTTGTAATAGTTATAAGCCGTTGTCAACTGTTATAGATTACTTTTTCAAACAAGAGTCAATATATATACCCTCAGCGTGATTTTCAATATAAAGAATATATATATATATAATAGAATTACTATATTTTAATATTTAATTCAGCCTCCCGCGCGTATGCGTGCATATACGCGCGCGCGTGAACACGTGCAATTTAAAAAGCGCGCCGCCAACGTGAACAACGTTTAAAAAATTGTCAACTGTTATAAACGCCGCCAACGTGAACGGCGTTGTCAACGTTGGCGGCGTTGTTCACGTTGGCAAGGGGGGTAACTCCGGGAGGGTTGGGGTTGAATGGGTCGTTCAAGCGAGATTCGTAAAACGCTGAAAACTTTTTTAACGCTTATAACACCTAACAACACCTAACAACACCTAACAACACCTCATACCCCACCCCCCTACCTTCACAAAAGTGCATATTTAAAAATTTTATATTTGACTTTTTTGAAAAAGTATTTTATATATAGATTCATAGATTAACTTTATGGAGGTGAGAATGAACGAAAAATTGATTAACAGGTGTAGTTCCCGAATAGTAATGCAGAGTAAATACTTAAACAAGCTTTGGGTTTACGGCGTTTATAACAGTGAACAACAATTAGTATTCATGAGTTACGGAACACTTAAAGAAATTATAATGATGTCACCATTTAAAACGATTGAAAAATTTAACGAGAATGAAAATTACACTTTCGTCCTAATTCAACCGTGCGATAACAAAATTGCCGCTGAAAATGCTTTATCTCGTTGGATAAACAATTCAGAACTTGAAGGTACAACACCACCGTTTAACATTTATAACAAATCATACAACAACAGATATTTTATTCAATGTCTTGAAAACGGGCGGTATTATCAAACAGCTTCGGACATTGTTAAAATTTTTAACGTTTCTCAAAGTGCTTTGAGTAATCATTTGAGAGGGTTACCGGGTCACAGAAGTGTTAAAGGATTACATTTTAAGTATTACACAGGCCCTAATCCGGCAGAAATTGAACAAGCTGGGGGATATAAATTATTACATAACGGTTTTGGTTATAAAAGTGTACCATCTGATGACCCGATTAACAGATTAGGTATTACCGACACTGAAAAACGTGAACAAATTGCTTTATTGGTTGGTCGATACGGGGGTGAGATATGGTAACGCTTATATGTGGACAGGGAGAAACGATATGGTAACGCTTATATGTGGACAGGGAGAAACGATATGGTAACGCTTATATGTGGACAGGGAGAAACGATATGGTAACGCTTACAACGACTTTAACAGCCCTTCAAGGTTTATGGGTATTTCAGATACTTGACAAAGATAACCAAGTGCTGTATATAGGGTGTGAACGGCTTAAAACGATACCGGCATTGAGGGAGTGCAGACGACAAGCAAGCGGACAATTACCTCAAGAGCTTACTATAGAGCTGGTAGCGAGTGTAACAACGGCTGAGGAAGGTGCTGAGATGGTGGAGACACTTAAAATGCTTACACCGCCTAGGTATGGGCATAGGACGCTGGAGAGAGGTAAGGCGGTGATATGCGTGGACACAGGTGAGCGGTACCCTAACGCGCATCAAGCCGCCAACGCTTATAATATTAACTACAGCTATATGCATTATCATCTTCAAGGTGTGAGTAGCTATAAAACGTGCAAAGGGCTGACATTCAAATATGACAACTGACGAGGTATATCCTACAAGGGCGTATGACCTGCTGACCGACATAGAGCGTAAGGCAGTGGACGAGTATGTGGCCTTTGCAGTCAAACAACAACGTGATAAACACCAACGTGTACTGGCCGCTCTCAACCTTCCTATTCCGAGCGAGTATATCAGGCGCTCACGGCAAGCGCTTAATCGCCCCGTGCTACGGGCGGCTATTGCCGAGCGTATAACTGAGGAGGCTGACAAATATGACGTGTCACCTGACAGGGCAGTCCATGAGTATGCGTCACTGGCCTTCAGTGACATTACTGACTTCCTAGACACCGGGTACTTTGGCGAGCCAAGCATTAAACCACTTAATCAGATACCACCGGACAAAGCGGGCGCTATCAAAAGTATCGAGTGCCAACCGGGCCATCTCGGCACTAAATGGAAAATAACGCTTCATGACAAGCTGCCGGCACTTAAACAACTGTGTGACTTCATGGGTATGACAGCACCTGAGCGCCCACCGGTGCTTACTGACTATGTACGGCAAGAGATACGTGATGCGGAGTTTAAAGAGGTGACAGCACCTGAGGTAGAGTATACACAACTACTGGAGAGTGTGGGTAGCAAGAAGGAGGGATAATGCCACAAAGACGTATAATAGACTGGGGTAAGACCGAGCAAGAGGACACAACCGCGCGTATATGGCGGCCTGAGCCACTTGACCGCGACCAATGGCCACCTGACTATAAAGCGGTGTATCGGTGGCGGACACGTATGCTTCGTGAGCTGACAGCAGACCCCGGCAAGCTTGCCAGCGCTCGTGCCTATTATGCTACCAGACCGGCACACTTCATTATGGACTGGCTTGACACATACGACCCACGCAAATCACCTAATAACGCTAACCCTCAGCTACGGGGTGAGAAGTGGATGCCGTTTGTATTTTTTAAACGCCAAAAGGATGTGATAGGCTTTTTTGAAAGCTGTTCACATTCCCAAGAGAGCGGGCTGGTGGAGAAATGCCGTGACTTTGGGCTTACTTGGCTTGCTTGCGGGTATTCGGTGTGGCGGTGGCTGTTCATTAAGAATGATGCTATCGGCTGGGGTAGCCGTAAAGAGTCGCTTGTGGATAAACCGGGTGACCCTGATAGTATTTTTGAGAAAATACGACTTATGCTTAAACGTATGCCTAAAATTTGGATGCCGGCAGGCTTTAGCTGGGGTAGGCATTCGACATTCATGAAACTCCTAAACCCTGAGAACGGTGCCATCATTGCAGGTGAGGCCGGTGACAATATCGGGCGTGGTGGACGACGCTCGATATATATGCTTGACGAAGCTGCCCACCTTGAACGAGCTGAGAAAGTTGAAGCCGCTTTGGGTGATAATACCAACGTGCGAATCGACATTTCCAGCGTGAATGGTGTGGGTAACGTTTTCCACCGCCGACGGGAGAATGGTGTGGTGTGGACACCTGATAGCAATATAGAGCCGGGTTATATACGAGTATTCATAGCTGATTGGCGCGACCATCCGCTTAAAACACAAGAATGGTATGATAAACGTAAAGCACGTTACGAGCGTGAAGGTATGGCTCATATTTTTGCACAAGAGGTGGACCGCAATTATGCCGCCGCCGTGAGTAACGTTGTCATACCTTATGATTGGATCGAAGCTGCTGTCAACGCTCATATCGATATAGACTACCTGAGAGAAGCAGTTCCTGAGCATCTTAATGAATGGTATGCAGGGCTTGACGTGGCCGACGAGGGTAACGATCGAAATGCTTTGACACTTCGAGAGTGGATAATATGGCGGTCAGTGGATGAATGGGGTGAGAGAGATCCCGGACTGACAGCGCGTAAAGCTATTTTGGCGTGCAGAGAACATTCAGGACATATAACTTGTATGTATGACTGCATCGGTGTCGGCTCAGGTGTAAAAACTGAATATAATCGGCTGACAACAGACGAAGGGGTGGTGGACGCTGTTAAAATACCGTTTATTCCTTGGAACGCTGGAGCCAGTGTTATCAATCCTTGGGAAAGAATTATACCTGATGATAATGAAAGCTTGCAAAATAAAGATTTTTTTGATAATTTAAAGGCACAGGCTTGGTGGTCTCTCCGGACTCGGTTCTATAAAACGTTTAAAGCTAGGACTGAGGGTGCGGTCTATCCGGTTGATGAGCTTATCTCTTTGGACGGCTCAATGCGGTTGCTAGAGCAATTGAAGAAGGAATTAGCTCAACCGACAGTTGGACATAGTTCAAGACTTAAACTGCTTATAGAGAAAAAACCTGATGGAATGAGGTCACCAAACCTTGCCGACAGTGGAGTGCTTGCTTTCTTCCCTGTTGCAGATAACAATGGTGGTTTCTTAATAGGTTCATATGGAGTGTAACAAATGCCTAAAGATTTATTAAAACGTTCTCCTGATATTGAAACAATGGTACCTTACTGGGATATGGTAACAGACATTATCGAAGGTGAAGAAGCAATTAAAGCCGGTGGAGAGAAATATTTACCGATGTTTCCTGATGAAAATGATAGGGATTACGATTTTCGTTTAGAGGTTGGTAAATTTACCAATATTTATCGAGATACACTCGAAGGTTTGGCGACTAAACCGTTTCAAGACGAGGTTAGCATTGTCGGTCAAAGTGTTGACCCGAAAATTAAAGAATTTGTTGAAGATGTTGACGGTTGTGGTAACAACTTATCCACATTTGCGGCACTTACATTTTTTAACGGTATTAATTACGCTATTGATTGGATTTTTGTTGATTATCCGACAATAACAGACGCTGATAAACTTAGTATTGCACAAGCTAAAAAACAAAACATTAGAGCTTACTGGCGACATATTTTAGGTAAAAACGTGCTTGAAGTACGTAGTCACATGGAAGGTTCTAAAGAGGTTGTTCATTATTTTCGTTATCAAGAGCCAAGTTACGGCGATGAACCGGTTAAAGTTCGGGTTTATGCTGAAGAATTTGATGAAACAGGTAAAAAACACATAATGTGGCATTTATATATGAAAGTCGAGAATCCTAGAGACCCTGAGGATGAATTTGTTGAAATTGCCACTGGTGAAATGTCTATTGGGTTTATACCAGTAGTTCCTTTTATAACAGGTCGTAGAGACGGTAACAGATTTAAATTTTATCCAGTTATGAAAGATGCGGCTACTTTACAAATCAAATTGTATCAAAACGAATCGGCTTTGGAATACATTAAAGTTCTGGCTTGTTATCCGATGTTAGCCACAGATGGTCTAAAACCTAAACTCGATGCTAAAGGTACTCCTGAAAAAATTGCCGTCGGCCCGGGGAGAGTGCTTTATGGCGCTCCAAACACTAATGGCACCGGTGGTACTTGGAAATATGTTGAACCGAGCGCCAACAGCCTTGAGTTTTTGAAAAAAGATATTGATAAAACTAAAACAGATTTACGTGAGTTAGGACGTCAACCGCTTACTGCGATGTCGTCACAGCTTACAACGGTTACAACGTCCATTGCAGCAGGTAAAGCTAAATCTGCTGTGACGACATGGGCGTTAGCTCTTAAAGATGCGTTAGAGAACGCTCTCTATATGACAATGCTTTGGGAGCAAAAAGAAGTTCCTGATAATAAACAACCTGAAGTATATGTTTATACAGGATTTGACAACGTGCTTGAAGATGGTTCGGATTTGGAAGAATTAGGTAAAGCACGTGAGCGTGGAGATTTATCTCAAGAAACATATTGGGAAGAATTGAAACGTCGTAAAATCTTATCGGCAGAGTTCACAGCTGAACGTGAGAAAAAACGTTTGCTTGAAGATATACCGACAGATGAAGTAGATTTATCTGAAGATGAAGCACCCACAACTGAAGAAAAGGATATTGAAAAATGAGTTGGAAATTAGATGAAAATAATAATATTGTTTTAAAAGACGGTGACCCGGTTTATGTTGACGCTAATGGTGTTGAAAAAACCGTTGGTGTTGATACCATAGCTCGATTGAACAACGAAGCTAAAGAGCATCGTATTGCTAAAGAAGATGCTCTCGCTAAGTTAAAAGCTTATGAAGGTATCGACGCTCAAAAAGCTCGTGAAGCTTTGGAAACTGTTGCTAAACTTGATGCCAGTAAACTTATTGACACAGGTGAAGTTGATAAACTTAAATCTCAAATTACACAGCAATTTCAATCGCAGTTAAATGAAAAAGACGCAGCTTTTACAGAATTGAAAGCTAAATATGAGAATATGATTGTGGACAACGCGTTTGTGAATAGTGATTTTATTCGTAACAATGTAGCAGTACCGACCGATATGTTTGAAGCTAAATTCCGTAATAACTTTAAAGTTGAAAACGGCGATGTTGTAGCTTATGGTTATGATGGGTCACGTTTGATGAGTAAAACTCGCGCTGGTGAATATGCTACTGTTGAAGAAGCTATGCAGATTTTAGCTGAAAGTCATCCACAAAAAGATATAATTCTTAAAGCTAATCCGGGTAGTGGTAGTGGCAGTGGCACAGGTGGTGGTTCTGCAGGCGGTGGTCGTTATATGAAACGGTCTGATTTTGAAAAATTATCACCTGTTCAACAAGCTGATATTGCTAATAAGATGAGAAAAGGCGAAATACAGTTGACAGATTAAAAAAAAGCTGTTAATGTGTAACTGCCTGTTTTGGATTAAACAAGCGCATTAGGTTGGATAACCTCTTATTTTAATCGGTGCGCTTGTTTTTTTACGCACCAAATCAAAAATTAAATTAATTGAATATTGAAAGGTGCTTAATATGGGTAATGTTTTAACAAAAATGATTCCAGACCTTTATCAGGCCTTGGATGTTGTATCTCGTGAATTAGTAGGTTTTATTCCGTCGGTCGCTCGTAACTCTAGCGCTGAGCGTGCTGCTGTGAATGAAGATATTATCGTTCCGGTAAGTGTTCCGCATAGCTTGGTAGATGTTGCTCCGGCAATGGCTGTTCCTGAACCGTCTGATTTTTCTGTTGACAACACAGTTGTAAAAATCACCAATTCTAAATCTTATTCTTTCGGTTTAACCGGTGAAGAATACCGTGGTTTAGAAAACGGTGTTGGAGCTAATTCAATTCTTCAAGGTAACATTGAGCAAGGTTTGCGTACTTTATGTAATCAAATCGAAACTGATATTGCTGCCGAAGCTGCTTTAGGTGGACACGTTTACGGTACTGCTGGTACTACTCCGTTTGCTTCTAACTTAGGCGACGCTGCTGAAATCCGTAAAATTTTGGATGATGCTGGCGCTCCTGCTGGTGAACGTTCTTTAGTTATCAACAGTTCGGCTGGTGTAAACTTGCGTAAATTAACTCAGTTGACCAACGTTGACAACGCTGGTACTTCTATGACACTTCGTCAAGGTGAGTTGTTAGACCTGTTTGGATTGTCTTTGAAAGAATCTGCTGGTATTAAAGCTTTCACAAAAGGTGATGCTGCCGGTTTGACAGTTGTTGCTGCTTCTAAAGGTGCTAAAGAATTGACAGTTAAGGCTGTTACTTCCGGTGCATTGAAAGTCGGTGATATTATCACAATCGCTGGTTCTTCTACAAAATACATTGTTTCAGAAGCTCCGGCAACTTTGGCTGCTAATGCTAAATTCAAAATCAACGTTGGTTTGGATGCAAACGCTGCTGAAGGTGCAGCTGTTACAATCGTTAACAACGGTTATCGCAACGTTGCTTTCACACGTGGTGCTATTCAGCTCGTTACACGTGCTCCAGCACTTCCGGGTGGTCGTGATTCGGCAATTGATAATTACATGTTGACCGACCCACGTTCAGGCTTGAGCTTTGAAGTTCGTATTTACGAAGGTTATCGTAAAATGCGTATGGAATTGGCTTGCGCTTGGGGTGTTAAGACGATTAAACCGGAACACGTTGCTGTTCTTTTGGGTTAATAAAATCGGGCGGAGTTTACGCTCCGCCCAAAATTTTTAAGGAGATTTCGAATGTCTGGAGTTAACACAATTAAAGTTATGTATAAACCGGGTAAATATGAAATGGTTATCAACGAAGATGATTTCGATGATAAAATTCATGAAAAAATCAATGAAAAACCGGCAGAGGTTGAAAAACCGGCAAAAGGTAAAAAAGCCGAAGCTAAAAATATTGATGACGAAGTTAAAGCTTTGATTGGAGAAGAATAATGTTTTATGGTAACGCAGATGATTTCTTAACCTATTTGAGCGAAAGAGGCCAAGAGGTCTCTAACGATTGGATGGAAGAAGATATTAACGCTGCGTTACTCGTAGCGTCTGAATGGTTAGATAGTCAATATGAGGATTTATGGATTGGTTACAAAGTAACGTTCGAACAGGAACGGTCTTGGCCTCGTCAGAATGCAACCATCGCTGTATATCCTTATCATGTATATTCAAATAGTGATATTCCTGTTCAGGTAATTCAAGCGACTTATGAAGCGGCCAAACGTGAATTAACTAAAAAAGGTTCTTTAATGGTTGATTATCTACCAACACAATATCAAAGCGTATCTATTTATAATGCTGTAACTGTTGAATATAAAGATTCAGTATCGTCCGCAGGAGATGTACAAATTCAAATTCCGATTATTCAGAATTTAATGAGTGTCCTTATTGATCCAAATAAAGGTGCAGATGGTAACGCTTTATCAGGTCGAGCTGTGAGGGTATAATGGCTTTTTATGACGATATGCAGGAACTTGCAAGTTCGATAATGAAGAATTTTAAACAAGGTTCTGTTAAACTCATACAATATAAAGAAACAAAAGGTGGTACACTCGATGAGCCTTCAGAGATGGCTGAAAATGTATATGACCTTGATGCGACTGTGAGCGGTGTGAGTTATAAATATTTGATTAATAGTTATGCTGTCGCAAGTGATTTAACAGTTACAGCAGGTGTTATAAAAGGTGTAACACCGACAATAAATGATTTTATTGAAATTGAAGGTGTGAGACATAAAATTATTCGCGATATTTCAGCAGCACCTAATGCTGCCAGTAGTAAACCAATTGTATGGCGGTTCATCTGCCGTAAGGGGTAGAAATGGCTACGACATTTGATAAATTTTATGCTTTACAAATCCCAGAAGTAAGGGATTTATTCATTGAAGCAATGAGAGATGTCTCTGACAACGCTAACATTGAAGAAATGATTGAAGCTATTGAAACGAATGATATTGACCGATTAGTCCAAGCTAGTGGTTATAATGTTGTAGCGCTGAATAAAATCATTGATAAAATTGAAGATATTTATGAACGTACCGGTAATATGATGGTGGACGGATGGCCGAGGCTACGCAATGCTTTTGGTCTTGTCACACCAGTTTTTAACATCCGTAATCCTACTGTTGAACAAGAATTGTCCGAGTTTTCATCACGTTTTGTTAAAGAAATAACTGATGAAATGCGTAAAAGTATTCAAGAGACTTTAACCGATGGTATGATACGTGGTGTTAATCCACGTGAAACGGCTATTAACATTGTTGGTCGATATAACCCAATAACACATAAACGAATCGGAGGAACAATAGGATTAGCAAGTAATCAAGTTAAATGGGTTAATAGCGCTCGTAGATATTTGCAAAATTTAGATGAGAGATATTTTACGTTAGGTTTGAGAGATAAACGATTCGATTCGATTGTTAAAAAAGCTATTGCTGAGGGTAAAAATTTAAGCAAAGAAAAAATAAGTCAATTAATAACGGCTTATGAGAGTAAAGCATTGAAGTATAGAGCTGATGCTATTGCTCGTACAGAAACCATACAAGCTATGAATAGGGCGGAGAGGGCTGCATTAGCTCAACAGATTGAAGAAGGATTAATAACTGCTGATTTGATTACCAAATATTGGTCTAACAGCGCAGATGAACGCGTGCGGTTGTCTCATGTTGAATTAGGTCGCAGATATAATAAAGATAATCAAATAACTTTTAACGAACCTTTTGAAACAATGGACGGCTCTAAACTTTTATATCCGGGTGATACCTCTCTTGGCGCAGATCCTAGTGAAATTATACATTGTCGATGTAGATGTATATATCGTGTTGATTTTGTAAAAGGAGTAAGAGACAATGGGTAAATTTGATTTTAATAAAGATTTTAATGTTAAAATGGATAAAATTATAGCTAACACTAAGGAAAAAATGTTTGCTGTATTCAAAGATAGTTTTCAAGATGTAATTGAAGAAGCTAGTACTCCGGTAGCGTCAGGTGGTAAAATGAGAGTTGATACAGGTTTTTTACGATCAACTGGTTCAGGTGCTCTTAATGCATTACCGAGAGGTGAATCGGAAGGTCGTAAAAGATTACCCGGAGAAATCGGTGTTTTACCAGAATATAGTAATTATGATTTCACAAACAGTTTACAATCTCTATTGTTACAAATGAAACCTGATAATACAATTTATTGGGGTTGGAGCGCAAATTATGCTAAATATAGGGAATTATACGATGGTTTTTTAATATCAGCTTGTCAAAATTGGAAAAGTTATGTTGAGAATAACACAAGGAGATTGAAGAAATGATTGAGTCTAAAATTATAAAATGTTTACAGGAAAGAGCTGTTAAAGTTATCAACGATAAAAATATTAAATGTCTTAATATTAATTATGATCCACCTGTGGATAAAAAATGGTGGGAAGTAGTTTATATACCTAATAATATCGAAAATGAATTTTGGGCAGATACAGCTAAAACATACAGAGGTATTTTTAGATTGGTGTTACATTGGCCTCAAAAAAGTCAAGGTATTTATAAACCGCTTGAAGAAGCCGAGAGAGTTGCACAAGGATTTCAAAAAAACACAGTTTTATATTCAGAAGATAAAACTGTTAAAGTTACAATAACAGATACACCAAGCATTACAAGCATATTGGAAGATAGACCGCAATTAATGATAGGGTTGACAATTAAATATTCTTGTTTTAATATGTAATTGCTTTTAATGAGCGCGCTAGGTTGGATAACCTAATATATTCATTAACCGGTGCGCTTGATTACGCACCATAGATAACAAAAGAAAGGTGCTTAACATGGCTAATACAAACGCGTTTTCAAAATGGTACGTATGCGAAACTCCGCAAAACAATAACCTTACGCTTTCAGATTACGCTAGTTTAACATGGACATTAATTTCCAAAGTTGGTAATGTTGGTGAAACTGGTAAATCTACAAACGTTTTAACTTATAACACATGGGACACTGAAGTTGCTGATAAAGCTAAAGGTATTACTGACGCTGGTTCTCCGACGATTGAAGTGGCTCGTGAACCTGATGATGCAGGACAAGAAATTCTTAGAGCTGCTGCTGCTGTTGGTAACAATAATAAATATGCTTTCAAAGAGGAAAGAGCTGATGGGCCTATTGGGGGTACCGGAACGATTTTTTACAATCGTGGTATTGTAGCTGGCCCGACACGCCCGAATGGTGGAAATGAAGATTTCGACCTTGAAGTATTTACACTTGGTCTTGTACAAGAGGAAATCATTGTTAAACCGACTACTGGTACTGATGCTCCTGTTATGACTGCCGCTCCGGTAATCAGTGGTACTGCAGAAGTTGGTGAAACATTAACGTGCTCTACAGGAACCTTTACTGGTACAGGGAACACTTACGATTATCAATGGTTTGCAAATGGTCTCGCTGTACAAGATGCTACAAGTAACACTGTAGAATTGACCACTGCAGATGTTGGTAAAATCTTTTCTTGCCGTGTAATGGCTACCAATGCTGGCGGAAATGCTTTCGGTTTTTCTAACACGACATCCGCTGTTGTTGCTGGATAATAAATTAGGAGGTTTCAAATGGATATTAGCACTCTCATTCCGAATGAACGAATTATTGAAATTAAACACCCTGCTAATGATGAAAATTTAGGCATTAGAGTTACGATTGTTTCGTTGAATGATAATAAAACTAAACAGATTCGCAGGCAGTTTATAAATAAAAGACTTGAACTTGAAAAAAAAGGTAAAAGTTTCAGAGCTGATGATATTGAAGAAAACGAAATTGATTTGTTAATTGCTTCAATGACTGGTTGGGATTGGTATAACGCTGATTTTCACGGTGAAAAACTTGAATTTAATGAAAATAACGTTAAAAAAGTTTTTCGTGAACTTCCATGGTTTAAAGATCAAGTATCGGAGGCTGTCAGTGACGAAAAGGCTTTTTTTCAAAGTTAAAAGCTGGATTAGTGGAGGCCGTTAGAGTTTATGCTCGATACGACCTCCCTAACGAAAAAGGTGAGACTAGACGTGAGAGAAATTTAAGATTCGGTTACGGTAAGTCTCCTGAATTTGAAATACCTCCGGGTGGTGAATATCTTTGGGATTTATTTGCAAAATTATCGACAGTTATTCACAGGGTAGATTTCAACGGTTATTATTATAGTTTTCCACCTTCTGAAATATTAGCATGGTGCGAACTTGCAAATGTTGATATAACAAGTGGAGAATATGAAATTATCTCAGCGATGGATAATGTTTTTTGCAAAGAGATAAACGAAGATAGAAGTGCTGCTTATTCTCGTAAACTTGATGAACAAAAGCAGGAAATGGAAAAAAAGTCTAAACGTAGGAGATGATAATGGCTGACGTAGCTGAAGTTATTGTAAAAGGTAATGCTGATTTTAAAAATGCCAATGCCAGTTTAGATGCTTTTAATAATAAAGCTAGTAAATCCGCAAAAAAAGCTGATTTACTTAACGCTTCTATCGGAAAAATGTCAGACACGATGGAAATGTTGTCTGGTGATTTTAAAAATGTATCAAATACGTTAGCTCAAGGTTTTGATAGTTTAGGTAAAAAACTTGATACTCAAATACAACGTTTTGATAGACTTAGTAAATCAATTAGAAATGCTAAACAACAACATAAAGAATTTAGTAAAGTTCAAAAAGAATCTGCAGCAATGGCTGATAAGATGACGGGTAATACCACTCGTGGCGCAGCTCAAGCGAATCGGTTTAACAGCGGAAACTTTTTAGCACAATTTCAGGACATTGCTGTTACTTCAGCAATGGGCATGAATCCTATGTTAATAGCTATGCAGCAAGGTACACAATTACAATATATTTTAGCGCAAAGTAAAGCACCGTTGAAAGATTTTATCGCAGGTTTAAAATCCGCTTTTTCTATGACAGGTTTGTTGGCAATAGGTTTAACAGGTGTTGTCGCAGCTCTTATTCAAATGGTTGATTGGACAAAGGTAACTGAGACAGTTACCAAAGGTCTTGCGATTACTTTTAAAGCTTTAAGGATGACTAAAATAGCAAAATGGTTCGAGAATTTAATAGATTATTCTAAAGAAGCATGGGGAGCCATTAAAAATTTATTAAATGTATCTAAAGACTTTAATAATGAAATGGATGATTTATTAGATAAAAATTTTCTTCTTGAAACAGAATTGTTAAATCCTCAAGGTTTGAATGAAAAAGAATTACAAGAGTATATATATACTCAAGAAAAATATGGTAAATTATTAAAGGATTTAGATAAACAAAGAAGTTCTTTCGTAAACGATTTGTTATCAAAAAATTTATCAGATGAAAAATATAACGAGATTTATAATGCTTATATGAAAGATTACGAAATCGAACGTCAAGATGCTTGGTTAAAAGCTCAAGATTGGGCTACTGCTAAAATAAAAAATGATGAATTAAAAAAAGCGCTTGACGCACGTAATGAATCACAGAAAAAATCTCTTAGTTTAACAAAAAGTGAAAAAACTGAAGTAGATAAAGTTGCTCAAGCATGGGATGATCTTCAAAAATCTTCTCAAAATAAGATTGATGACCTTATTACACAACGTTCACTTATTGGTGCTGGTAGTTACGAGAAAACTTATGTAGAAACTTTAACTAATTTAAAACGTGAAGCAGAAAACGCAGGTATTGATTTATATTCCACCGCAAACGGTAAAACCATATATGATACTTTAAATGAGAACGCTCAAGCCACCGCTGCTTTAACTGAAGAAAATGAACGATTAAACGCTTCTTATGAGTTTACTAAATCAACTGTTAAAGGATTTTTCAGTGATATGCGTCAAGGATTACGTGATGGTCAGTCAGCATGGGAAACGTTTGGAAATGCTGTTACCAATGTTTTGGATAAAATCCTTGATAAAATAATGGATATGGGTGTAGATGCTTTATTTACAGCCGGCACAGGTTATTTTGGTAAATCAGCAATGAGCGGTTTCGGTATGTTTGGTGGCTTGGGTGCTGGTACAAATACTACAGGTATTGGCGGTCTTAAAGTCGGTCAAAGCTCTGGTAATTTAACGTATCTTGGTAATGTCGCAGGTGCAGCCAATGGTGGTGTATTTTCTAATGGTATTTACAGTTCACCGACATTATTTAAATTTGCCAAAGGTGGTAAATTTGGTGTAATGGGTGAAGCCGGGCCTGAAGCGGTTATGCCTTTGAAACGCGCACCGGATGGTTCTCTTGGTGTACGTGCAGATAATTCAAATGCGTCACCGGTAGTCGTCAACGTTATTAACAATTCTAATGCTCAAGCAAAAGTAGAACAACGTCAAACTTCTCAAGGTATGGAAATTGATGTTATGATAGACCAATTGGTAGCTGAAAAAATGAGTCAACCGGGTACATCATCTAATAATGCTTTAAGAGCTTTCAATAATCAAAAACTTATAGCGAGGTAAAATATGGCAACATGGCCTAGTAAATTTAAAATTTTGAGAGATAACTTTACAGAAAGTTTACCTGATAGAGTTATAAGTTCTAATATGGATGTAGGACCGGCTAAAAAACGCCGTAGAACGATTTTAACTTCATACAGGATAAATTTAACAACAATCATTGCTATGAGCGATGTAGACGAATTTAGACAGTTTTATCTTGATAATGATGTAAGTGTATTTGATTTTGTGCATCCTAGAACTAATCAAATTGTTCAAGCTCGATTCGCTTCTGTACCATCGCCAACATTAAATGAAACTTATTATACTGCATCGGTGGAATTGGAGATAATGCCATGATAAGTGATAATTTAAGACAGGCTGCTTATGCGCAAGAAACAGATGTAGCAGTTATAGTATTATTAACCCTTAGCACTCCTGATTTACCTGACAGTATTAGGGTTTGTAATGTTCCGGTTGAAAAATTTACTGATCTAGGTGATAATGTTTACGGGGTTATAAGTAATAGTCAACGTTATCTTTTTTTACCTTTTGATATAGAATTACCTCAAGATGATAAAACTGGTGCTGTTACTGCCAAGTTAACAATTGATAACGTTAATCGTCAGATAGTACAGTATGCAAGAGAAACTAAAAAACCTATCAATGTTAATATACAAGTTGTTTTATCAAACGATTTGGATTATGTTGAATTAGAATCGAATGATTTTAAGTTGTCTAATGTTACTTACGACGGTTTTAGTGTTAGTGGTAATTTAACAATTGATTACCTTGGTTTAGAGCCTTTTCCTTGTGGACGTTTTACACCTTCTGGGTTTAAAGGATTATTTTAATGTGGTGTAACGAGTATATAAACATACCTTTTAAAGAACACGGTCGTGACCGTTCTGGTTGCGATTGTTGGGGTTTAGCACGTGTTATTTATAAAGAACAACTTGGAATAGATTTACCAACGTTGATAGATTATGAAAACACCAAAGATACTCAAGCTATTACAGAATTATATGAAAAAGAACATTTAACATGGGAAGAAGTACCTGTAGGTCAAGAAAAAGAGTTTGATATATTAGTATTTAAAATATTAGGCTTGCCAACGCATATTGGAATTGTTATAAATAAAGGTATAATGATTCATTGTGAGTATAAAATTGGTACTCATATAACAGAATACAATCGTGAAGTTCAATGGCGAAATCGTCTTGCAGGAGTTTATAGATATGCAAAACACTAATGTTACAGTTCAAACATCTTTAATGCCATTCAAAAGAACTTTTGACACGGTAGGTTTAAATCATTGTAAGACTTTACAAGATGTTGTTAATTGTATGATTCCTTACAATTTTGCAGATTGTAAACTGGTGGTAGTTTATAACGGTAATGTAATACATACAGAGTATAAATCTGTAATTTTAAAAGAAAACGATTTAATTGGATTAAATTTTGTGCCTATGGGTGGTGGTCGTGGTGGTAAAAATACCGTTATGATGATAGGGTTGGTAGTTGCCGCTATTGCTTTACCATGGGCTGCTGGTCTTGCTTATGGAGCTATTGCTGCCAGTGCTTATGGTGCAGCATTAGGTACTGTAGGTGGTGTTTCAATTTTAGGAGGTATAGCATACGGTGCTACATTAGTAGCTGGTTCGTTATTGTTATCAATGGCTCAATCAGCATTAATGTCTACTCCTAAACAATCTTCAGGTACTCGTACATCTGAATCACAGACTTCATTTATTGAAGGTGCGAGAAACAGTATCAATAAATATGGTGTAATACCGATAAATCTTGGCACGAATCGAATTTTCCCTAATCAAGCAGCGTTACCGTTTACTGAAAGTTCTGCACAGGGTAAAGAACAGTATATCAGACAACTTTTTACTTATGGTTATGGAAAATTATTGATAACAGACCGTAAACTTGGTGAAACTGAATTAAATAAATTTGAAGGTGTTGAAACAGATGATAAATTAAACGGTGATTTAAATCAGGGAACTTCTTTATATGCTAATGATGTATATCAACAAGATTTAAATATAGCTTTAACTAAAATTGATGGATATATAATTAGAACTACGCAAACAGACGTTAACGAAGCCGAGATTGATGTTAGTTTTCAAGGTTTATGTCGTTATAAAGATGATGGTAGTAAAAATACTGCAACAGTGCAATTCGAAGTTCAATATGCACCTACAGGAACACAGAATTGGTCTATACCAACAGGTGGATTTCAGATTACAAATACTCAAAGTTTAACTTTAAATTTAAGTCAAACGAACATTGGAAAACTTGATTTTATTTTTATTCGTTATGATACAATAAACACTTTTATTATTTTAGATACTTATAACGGTAGTGTTTATAGCAAACAAGTTAGTTGTAATCAAAACACTGTAACATGGCCTAGTTTACCAGAAGGCAATGTGGTTTTAGGTTATATACGTGGGCAGAGGTATATATCAAACGCTTACACACCGTTGGAATATATCGACAATCATGCCAGTCTTGTTGGTAAATATATAAATAGTATTAACGATTTTGTTGTTACTTGTAATTTTTCAAATTATAATGCTGTTGGTGTAAGTATATCTGGTGGTTACATTAAAGGTGTTACTGGAACTATGACAGTTTCAGCAGCTACATCTGTTGCTTTAAGAAAAAGTAAAAGATTTATTTTTCCTATTAAAGGTCAATATGATATTCGTATCAGACGTTTAACAGATGATTCAACAGATGATAAAATGATTGATAAATCTTATTGGACAGCTTTGAAATCAATATCGTACGTTAATCCTGTTAGTTTTGCTGATATATCAGGCACAGCTATGAGAATTAAAGCCAGTGATCAATTGTCCGGTGCTGTTGATAGTTATAATGTTATAGCATCAACTTTGTTAAAAAGATATAATCCTAATAATAATACATGGGAAGATAATAAAATCAGTTCAAATCCTGCTGATATTTTCCGTTATGTTTTACAATCACCTGCTTTTGCTAAACATTTACCAGATAGTAAAATTGATATAGAAAAATTGGAAGAATGGTGGGTTTATTGTGATTCAAATAGTTTAACTTACAATAGAGTTATCGACTATGATACAAGCGTTGATGACGTTTTAAACGATATTTGTGCTGCTGGTGTAGCAACGTTATCTAAAGTTAATAATATATACAGTGTTATTATTGATAACGAGCGTCCTATAATTAAAGGTATGGTAACACCTCGTAATAGTTGGGATTACAAAGGTAATATTAACTATCCTGATCTTCCGCACGCTTTAAGAATAGAATTTAGAAACGAAGAAAAAGGTTATGAAACTGATGAAAGAATCGTGTATGCTGATGGATATAATGAAAATAACGCAACTTTATATGAAAGATTAGAATTTCCTTCTTGTACCAACGCTTCTTTAGCTTATTGGTACGGTAGACGTTATTTTGCAACAGCTATTCTTCAACCAGAAACACATAGTTTTAAAATGGATTTTGAAAGTATGACATTTAATCGAGGTGATAGAATAACACTTGTCAACGATGTCATTCTTGTCGGTGTTGGTCAAGGGCGTATTAAAGAATTATTAGTCGACAATGTTAATAATCCAAGTGTTGTATTAGGTTTTACAATTGATGATAAATTGAATATACCTGAAAGCATTAATCTTGCTGTCCGTATTAGGGATAATAATGTTACTCAAGGTTATAAATATCATCTGTTAGAGCCTACACAAGGTGTTACAGATATGTTTACGTTTAGTAGCCCTGTAACATATAATGAAGCTCCAGCAATTGGTAGTCTTTGCGCTTTTGTAGAAGATGGTAAAGAATTAGATTTGATTATTACACAAATTAAACCTAATAAAGACCAATCTGCTACCATAACGGCTGTTGACTATGCACCAGATAGATTTAAACCTTTAGGTGTTATACCTGAGTTTAATAGTAATATAACTATCCCAGCTGATTTTTATCAACCTTATGCACCTATTTTGGTTAACAATGGTATTCAAACTGATGAAACAGTTATGATTAAAAACACAGATGGTTCTTTTACATCTGTCGCTGTAATTTCTTTGGTTAACAGAAACGAGGATAATGTTAACCCTATTATTTTCATTAGAGTTAGAAATACAACTGAATGGTATAAACCGACAACTCTTAAAAGAGAAGCAAATGAAATTGTTATAACTGGTTTAAAGGATGGTGAATATTATGATTTCGATATTCGTTATCAACGTCAAACAGGTTTACAATTAGTTTCAGAATCGTTAATAATTGAGAATGTAAAATTTATTGGTGGCTCTACACCACCTGCTAATGTTCAGAAATTTAGAACAAGTGTCACAAACGGTTTGGGTTTGTTTACATGGTCACCGAATGAAGATTTAGATATTTCACATTACGTTATCAGATACAGTGGTTTAACCAGTAACGTCACTTGGGATAATGCTCAAATTGTTATGGATAACATAAAAGGAACATCTGTTACAATCGTTATTCATAAAGGTACATACTTAATTAAAGCTGTAGATTATTACGGAAATGAAAGTATTGAACCTGCTGCCATTATATCAAATGACACCGGTGCTTATGAAAACGTTGTTGAAACATTTGTTGAAGAACCTGATTGGTTAGGTAACAAAGTCAACGTTGTTAAATCTGGTAATTTAATTGAGTTAGCTCAGGGAGCTACCGAAGGTTATTATTATTTTGAAAATCAGTCTTTTGATTTAGGTGATGTTTACAATTGTTCTTTAACAGCTAATGTTTTTTCAGCTCTTGAAAAACGTAACCGAATTAGAGATATTAATACAGGTATTAGAAACATTACTGGTGGTATAAGAGATATAGGCTCTGGTTGGAATAATACAGCTGATTGGCTTGTTGAATTACAAATGAATTTATCAGAAGATGGTGTTAATTGGTCAGGTTGGGAAACATTTACAGCAAGTCAATTGAATTTTAGATGTATAAAATTTAGATTGTATTTACGTTGTGATAACATTGAAAATCTTACTGTACGTGTGAGTATTTGTCAGATTACGATAGATATGCCTGACAGATATGAAAGCGGTGAAGATATAGAGATTACAAATGCCGACGCTGGTACTGTAATTACATATAATACACCGTTTAGAAATAATCCGTCTGTAAACATTACGGTACAAGACGGAGCTGTAGATGATAAAATTGAATTTGTATCGAAAACTAATACAGGCTTTACAATTAAAGTTTTTAATGCTACACTTAATTCGTATGTTACTAGATCGTTTGATTATTTGTCGGCCGGTTATGGAAAGATAATATAGGAGGTATAAATGGCTCAAAACAGTGTAAATTACAGTAATAATCCAACAGGACCGGAGTTATTGGATGATTATTTAGATAAAGAACAAGAAAACATTTTAACTTCTAATAGTGGTATTCAACGACCGTCTTATGCTGATGTAGGTACAAAATGGTTGGATATATCATCAACACCTTGGAAGTTGATGATATTTGATGGTACAAATGATGTAATCATCGGTAGTGTTAATCCAGTGACGCACGCTTTTACCCCTGCAGGGATAGATACAGCGGTTCTTCTGACCGGTGATCAGAGTATCGGTGGAATTAAAACTTTTACCGTAAGTCCACAAGTTCCGACTGCTGCGAGCGGGGACAATTCAACCAAAGCAGCAAGTACGGCGTTTGTCACATCGGCAGATAATAATTTGCAAACACAGATTAATGCAAAAGCAAATAATAACGCCGTTGTTCATTTGACCGGCAATGAAACGATCAGCGGATATAAAATTTTGACCGGCGGTGTGACTTTAAAATCTATCGCTAATATGCAGGAGGGCGGAACATATATCAACGGCAATCCGTCTGTTGTACAAAGATTTGGGACGATTCAATTTTTGGATAGTGCAGACATATTAAGAGGTTATACGCACAACTATCAGGGAACAAACGGTGATGTAGTTACAGTTCTTAATGCTACAAATACAACATATTCATCAAATTTGCTTGTAGGCGTTAAACAAAACGGTACAAGCTATGTTAAAGCTCCTGCAAGCGATGAGGTTAATTCTGTTGTTACAACGATAAATAAAAGCAAATCGGAAAACGGTTATTTTAAGCTTGGTAACGGATTAATTATCCAGTGGGGGCATAGCTCGATAGACGGCAATCAAGTAACACTACCTACCCCGTTTAGTAATACCAATTACAGGATTTGTGCAACCTATATGAAAGCTTCCGGGAATCTTGGAAGCGGATATGGACACGTTGTGACTTATCCAACATATACAACTTCTTTTTATGCAAATACGGAAGCTGGTGAATATCAGTGGATTGCAATCGGTTATTAAGGAGAAATAAAATGACAGATTATTCAAATTGGAAAATCAAACAAAGTGACCTCGAACAAAAGCAAGAGGAATATACAGAAGTTGCTGATTGGTGTAATGAAAGCGGACAATATCATATTGAGCCGGTCGGAGAGTATTACGCTGTTGTGGAAAATCCTGCTCCTGTACCACCGACTGATGAAGAAATCAGACAAATGCGTATCAATTATCGTAGAGAACATATTGATGATCAAACTGCTGAACGTTCTCGTAAAATGGCAAACGGCTCTTGGACTGATGAAGATGAACAGGCTTACTTGGCACTTGATGCAGAAGTAACAGCATATATTGAAGAACATTATCCTTATCCAGAACAACGATAGTTGACAATGTTTTTCAATTCTGTTAACGTTATAATTGAAAGTGAGTTTAGCTATGGATAACAAAGAAATGATTGAAGTTATAAGAGAAGCGCGTAAAGCCGGTATGCAAACAGCCCTACTTATGTTCGGTGCTTTATTGTTGACATCTTTGTTATTTGGATTTTACATTTATAAAAGTTTCAATGATACACCAACGAATTATGTTACCGCATCTCAGACTAACGAATCAGGTGATAACAGTATTACACAAGGTGAATAAAGATGGCATCTCAAAAGATAGTTTTAGCGTCTAGAATCACACGTCGTAGAGGTCATGGCGGCAGAGGAGGTCGTCGTGCAACACGTAAAGGTTAAAATAATTGCTTTATGGTTGCATATATGGCTTAAAAGGATTGCTAAACGTTATCCTGACTTTTTTCAACGAATGATTAATGACATTGTTGATAGTGATAAAGGTCGTATTATTATGCATGCTAGATATGTTCAACGTTTAAAATTTAAAGAAATTCCTGAAATTGTACATCTTGAAGAACGACAAGTTTATAAAATACATCAACAAATCATCAGTAAACTAATAAATCTTTAAAATCAAATGGTTAGGAGTACATATCCTAGCCATTTTTTAATGCTTTAAGCTCTGCTAACCTTGTTAATGTAATCAACATTAGCGAGGTTTGAAATGTATAATAACAATTTTAATCAATTTTATCCTTATGGTGTGCAACAGCCAATGCCTATGCCACCGCAAACTCAACCTATTCAACAATTTCAACAACAATTACCACAAGCATCTTGTTATTTCGTTAAGTCTATAGATGAACTGTCAGGTGTTAGAATAATGCCTAACATTTATTGCATGGGCATTAACAAGGACGGTAAAGAAATTTATGTCCGTAGAATGAACAACGATGGCAATATTGAAGTTGAAACTTACAGTTTGAAGTCCGAATCCAAGGAGAAATCTGAACTCGAAAAGATTACGGAAAGATTGACGAATATTGAAAACAGCTTAAAGGAGAAAAACAATGAACGGTTTGGTAAATATGTTAATCAACAACCTGCTCAACAACAGGCTCAGTACTATGCCTCAAATGCAACAACCACTTCAAATGTATAATCAGATGATGTCCGGTAAAAATCCTCAAGAGCAGTTTCAAACAATTATGAATATGGCGAAATCTCAAAATTTTGATATTAACGCCAAAATTTTCACCGAGCAACAATTAAGACAGCTTGGTTTGAATATTCCTCACAGAAGTGAGTGACTTGGTTTAACTTTTTTTTTGGAGAAAATAAAATGGCTGAAGGAAATGGCTATAGTTTGGCCGATATTGCCGCCGCAATGGGTGGTAATGGAGGCTTTGGCGGAATGGGTGGCTCTTGGCTGACTATTCTTTTTTTAATCGTGTTAATGGGTGGTAACGGCGGTTTTGGTTGGGGAAACAACGCTTTCGCTAATGCTATCGGATATGAAAATTTGGCGACTTCTAACGAAGTTCAAAGAGGTTTTGATAATCAAAACTCCATGGCAAATCAGAGAGAGATTCTTGCTGCTGTCAACAGCGGAACAGCTCAGTCTGTAGCTGCTACAAATCAAGTTTTTCATGATTTGGTAGGCTATGTAGGCGATAAATATGCTGAATTGGATAGAGATGTATTAGGTGTTTCTGCAGGTATTCAACAAGCTATCGCAAATCAGAACGCCTGCTGCTGCGATACGAAGATGCTCATCTCTGAGACTGCGGCACAGAATCGTTATGATGCTTTGAAAAATACTAACGACATCAATGCCGTTACAATCGGTCAGACGCAGAAAATTCTTGATGCTTTGGCACAGAATAAAATCTCTGCTCTTGAGTCGCAAGTGGCTGATTTACGCTTGGCAAATCAAATGCAAGGAGTAGTACGTTATCCTGCATCTTGGACTTGGTCGGCTGGGCCTAGCCCATTCTGTAATTGCAATGGTTGCGGTTGCGGATTTAACGGCTAATTGTTGATAACTCGGCGGCGTTTAACCGCGCCGCCTGATTTTTTTTAGGAGTAGAAAAATGGCTTGTAATTGTAATTGTCCATATAAACATACCACAACTGCTTTAACCGCTGCTGGTGTGTTAACTGTTACCAACCCGAATAACGTTGGAAACTTTGATAAGTTTTGTTTAATACTTACTATCAACCCTGATAGCGTTATCACCGGTGTGCCGGTTGATTATACCGTAACAATTAATGGTACAGCGGTACCTATTTGGGATAGATGGGGTTATCCGATAACCACAGATAGGTTGTGTACGAGAAAATGTTATGTCGGCAGATATATAGAATCTGCAACACCACATTTAACATTACTTAACGCTTGTAGTAATACAGCGTTAACAGGAGTGGCTACAGCGTCTGCAACTTCAGGGAGTTAATCGAGATGACTTTCAAAGATGTTATAATGAAATATATCAAGGATTTAAGTATTGATGATATGGAAACTTTGACTTATAAAATTGATTGGTTTGTTGAAAAAGTTAAAATGACAAATCCAGAGCTTGTGGATAAATTTTTAATGAAAATAGATTTACTGGTAAATCCACATTTTACCAAAGAGACGGCGGAATATGTTGTTTCAAGAATGAGTAACAAGGACGGAACAACCGGTGAACATTGGAATTATGAAACTACAGTGAAAGTTATGGATGGGAATTTCAACGAAGCCGATTGGTATTATGTACTTAATATGATATATTCAGATTATTATAAATCCGGTCGGTCTGATGAAACTTACATCGGTTTAGCTAAAGACTTTATGGACGATAAAGATGCCCCTGAAGGTAAAGCTAAACGATATTACAAAGCGATGTGTGATTAAAACGGAAGGCGGTATAAAAAACCGCCTTGACTTTTTTTATAAGGTGTGTAAATATGAAACCAGAGGTATTAAGAATGTCAAAGCAAGCGATAGTATTAGACACGATTAAAAAGACATCAAAGAAGGGTGGTATGACGGCGGCACAAATTAGACTTGCAGAGGCACAATCAGAGGATTATGCTGATATGAAAAAAGAAATTCAGGAACTAAAAACTGATGTTAATGATGTTCGCAAAGAAGTCAGTGGAGTTAAAATTCAATTAGCAGAAATCAAAGGCGGAATTGATATATTGCTTGAAAATAACAAGATTAAATCTAAACTAATTGATAGTAAATATTTTTGGCTTTTTTTAATTGTGTTAATGATGCTGATTGCAGGTGTAAATCATCTTAGCGAGTTAAAAACAATATTTGGTGGTTAAAATGTGGTGGTTCACAAGATTATTCAAAGGAAAAGAAATGAAACCTATGATTGATGATGAAACTTGCATCCAACGCCTTGTAGTAAACGAAGGGCTAAAATTAAAGCCTTATTATTGTCCGGCAGGGTATTTGACAATCGGCATTGGTCGCAATCTTGATGGCAATCCGTTAAGCGAGGAAGAAAAAGCATTCATCGGGCATCCGGTAAAAGAGGGAATCACTAACGATCAGGCTTTTTATTTATGTCGTAATGACCTTAAAAAAGTTCGAGCTGATTTAGACAGAGAATTGCCGTGGTGGCGTGATTTGAACGCTGACAGGCAATTTGTAATGATTGATTTGTGCTTTAATATGGGAATTAGGAAATTATTGCAGTTCCAAAAGACGCTAAACTCGATTGCAACCGGCTATTATGTGAAAGCAGGCGAACAGCTTATGCAATCGCTTTATGCCAAGCAGGTCGGCAAGCGTGCGGAACGAAACGCAAAGTGTTTACAAACGGGGGTGTATAAATGATTGGTTGGATTTCAGGTTTATTAAGAAGAATACTCGGCGGGCTTTGGAGTGATGTTCCGATTATTAAAGAGCGTGGCATACAATGGATTTTATGTGCTTTGCTTTACGCTCCTTTTATTTATTATTTGCCTTATCACACTTACCTTGCGGGTATTATGCCTAAGTGGCTTTTTACTATATTAGCGACTGTTTCTTTAATTTACGCTGAAACAAAAGGACATTTTCCGGGGTTTGGCGGTGGAACTATCTCACTTGATTATATAAAAGAAGAATTGGCAAAAGGCAGAAAAATACCATATAAGAGAATCATTGATTGGTGGGGTAAAGTTAGAGGTTTTGAAGAATACGGTAAAGAATGGTGCTTTTGGCAGTTAATTCTCTGTAAAACTGTATGCTTAATTCCTGCATCATTATTATTAGGAAATCAATATATGTTTATAGGACTAGCAGTAGCATATGTATATAACGCTTGCTATTGGGTTGAGTTAAAGCCTTTTAAGAAACTTATAGTAACACCGACAAACTGGGGAGAGTTCTTTCAAGGTTGTCTGTATTTTAGAGGTTTATTTGGGGGTTAATATAATGTTTATAATGAATGATGATACAGGTGAACAAAAAGTACGTCAGGGCGATTCGTATGAATTTACTGTTACGGGAATAGGTGCAGACTGGGATGTTTTTTACTCTGTTTATAATATTCAAACACAGGAAATCATATTTGAAGTGCAAAGCACAAAAATTGATGGTGGTGATAAAATATTCGTATCTGCATCCGAAAGCGATAAACTAACCGTTCCGCAAGGAAAAAATCCATGATATACGGTTGGGGTATTAAACGCAAAAAGAATGGTTTTGAAGATACAACTATTGTTAAAGATAGAAAAGAAGATGATGTTATCAAAATTATTGTGTTACCAAAGATTACGGAAGGTGGTGTATAATGGTTCAAGTTCGTTTTATAAATGACACAACCCCGATAGAAGTTACAAGTGAAACGCAAGAAACTCGAATTGCTGTAAAATCATCAACGGGTACTGATAATCATGATGAATTATCCAATCGAGACCTTCCAGACCAACACCCGATTAGTGCAATAACCGGATTACAGGAAGCTCTTGACGAGATTCCGGCAGATTATGTTAGCGATGCTGAACTTGAATCGGCATTATTGGAAAAGCAAGATGTAATTTCAGATTTAGCCACAATTCGTTCAGGTGCGGCACTTGGTGCAACATCGTTACAACCGAATGATAATATTTCAGAATTAAATAATAACGTTGGGTACATTACAAGTATTACAAGTTCAGATGTTACGACTGCTTTAGGATATACTCCATATAATTCAAGCAATCCGAGCAATTATCAGACAGCAACTCAAGTGGCAAACTCTATTGCAACTGAAACGACTAATCGTGAAAGTGCTGATAATAATTTGCAATCACAAATTGACGCTATTGTTTCATCTTCTGATGTATTTGATATTGTGGGAACTTATGCAGAGTTACAAGCTTATGATATTACAACAGTACCGGTTAATGACATTATAAAGGTTTTGGTTGATAGCACACACAGTGGTGCGGCAACCTATTACAGATGTGTTGAAACAGGGGGAGTTAAGAATTGGTCCTATATTGGTTCAGAGGGTGCATATTACACTAAAGCCGAGGCAGATGCGGCTTTTGTTCCACAAACACGCACAGTTAATAATAAGGCTTTAAGCTCAAATATTACACTAACGGCAAGGGATGTTGGAGCAGATGCTAGCGGTTCAGCAAGTACAGCGGAAACTAATGCCAAGAACTATGCTGATGGCTTAGCGGCAAATTATGCCACGGCGGCACAAGGTGCTTTAGCCGATACGGCAGTTCAACCGGCTGATTTAACAAACTATGTTACTACAAACACTGCTCAAGATATAACTGCAAGAAAAACATTTTTCGGTGAAAAAGCTATTTATTTTAAGCAGAATACTGCAAGTGATAAGTTAGGATTTACTCTTTATAATAACAATAATCATGAAGTTGGTGCGTTGGAATTTAGACCTAACACTATTGGTAGTACGCCGATTTTAACGCTTAACTCACAAGCCCCTAGTTATGAGAGTTATGTCGGATTTAGGTATTGGAGTCGTTCCTTAAATATCTTAGCTCCTTTTTCTAGCAATTATGCTAAAAAAAATTTTTTCATTCCGGTTACATTTACAAACGGAACAACAACAGTTGAATCAACATCAACCAACGGAAGTGTTGATATAAGCTCATTACTCCCTACTGTTAATAACGCAACATTAACTATAACGCAGGGTGGTGTTAGCAAAGGCACGTTTACAGCTAATGCTTCAAGCGATGTAACAATTGATTTAGATGCCGGTGGTGGTTCTTCATATACAGCCGGAACTGGCATTAATATAACAAATAATGTTATCAGTGTAGCAAGTCCGACTTTGACGAATACTGCAGATTCAATAAATAGTCTTGTTATTTTAGGCAACGAAACAGGTGGTTTATTTAAATACGGAATAACTTGTATAGGATATGATTCTTATGTTGCAACATCAGGTACGGCAGTGGGATATTCGTGTTATGCTGGAAATAATGGTGTAGCATTAGGTGCGCAATCTTCGTGCCAATCATCAACATATTCTATTGCTATCGGTTTTCAAGCAATAGTTTCTGGTTCAATTCAGTATGCAATTCAACTTGGTCAAGGTACAAACTCAGAAGCGAATAGTTTTTATGTATCAACATCAGCTTCGGATAACTGGAAAATGTTAGGTTCTGATGGTAAAATACCAAGCGGACGTTTACCAATAGCTACATCTGTATCATCAAGTTCAACAAACTCTGAAACAGTCGGGGCTAAGCTGTTCTATGATACTTGTGGTGATATTGAAACTTTAATTAACGCATTATAGGAGGGAACATGAGTATAGCGGCCTGTTTTACATTTCCGTCTTTATGTGATAATATATCTATGCGACTAGGGAATCTAGACCCGAAAAGTTTGCAACTCACAAGCCTGTCGCAATTTTTTAATGAGTGTTTTTATAGGAGTATAAAAATGACAGAAGAAATTTGGCGAGATGTAGAAGATTGGATTGGGCTTTATCAGGTTAGTAATCTTGGTAGAGTTAGAAGTCTTGATGGTGTTCAATTCCACGAAGAGGGTGGACTTATGAGAAAGAAAGGACAACTTATCAAGGGATATAAACAGAAAACAGGTTACTCAACGTGTATATTTAATAGACTTGGAAGAAAAAAAACAGTACTTATACATAGGCTTGTTGCAAAAGCTTTTCCAGAAATATGCGGCGAATGGTTTGATGGATGTGTTGTTGACCATATTGACACTATTCGTGATAATAACAATGCGGAAAATCTCCGTGTTTGTACTCATCACGAAAATAATATGAATCCAATAACAAGAAAAAAATACAGTGAAATGCAGAAAGGCAAAAAGAAAAACTACCCAGCGTGGAATAAAGGTAAAAAACTACCACTATTTTCTGGAGAAAATAGTGGAAGGTCTAGGCCAGTATTACAATATACAAAAAATGGCGAATTTATTAAAAGATGGGAAAACACATCAATTGCGGCAGATACGAACGGATGGGCAAGAACATCTATAACTAATTGTTTAAGTGGATATTTAAGGTATGCTCACGGATATATATTTAAGTATGAAAGTGAGGTGTCAAATGTCAATTAGTAGTGCTTTGGTTGCGGCTCAGGGCAGAGTTGCCAATGCTTATACGGCTATTTCAGCTAAAGGCGGAACTCTACCGCAAACGCAGAATTTAGCCAATATGCCAGCGGCGATTAATTCCATTCCGAGCGGCGGCGGAGGAAATATTCCAAACTATCAAATTGTCAATGGCGTGCTATCTAGGAAAACAAGCACATATAATCTTACGGGGAGTGAATTTAGCAGTGTAACAAGCATAAATGATTATGGACTATACTTTGCTTTTTATAACTGTACAGGGATAACAGGAAGTGTAAATCTATCATCTGTTACAAGCATAGGAATGTATGGACTATACTCTGCTTTTTATAACTGCGCAGGACTAGTAGGAAGTGTAGATTTATCATCTGTTACAAGCATAGGAAATTCTGGAATGCAAAATGCTTTTTCTGAATGCACAGGACTAACAAATGTGAATTTATCATCTGTTACAAGCATAGGAAAGTCTGGAATGCAAAATGCTTTTTATTACTGCACAGGGCTAACAGGAAGTGTAGATTTATCATCTGTTACAAGCATAGGAAATTCTGGAATGCAAAATGCTTTTAGAAATACAGGGATAACAGATTTATATTTTAACTCTTTAACATCATCAAGTTTCGGATCATATACAAACCAATTTAGTTACATGCTGAATAATGTAACAGGGTGCACGGTACATTTTCCGAGCAATCTGCAATCAGTTATCGGATCATGGGCTGACGTAACTAACGGTTTCGGCGGTAGGAATACCACAGTTTTATTTGACTTAGAATCAACAGAATAGGAGATAAAAATGGAAATTAGAATAACTTATATTTGTAATGGCGCAATTTATTGCGGATTTAAGCCTGACGGTGTTGAAGTTCTTGAAGAACGTGAGGTTTTATATCCTGCGGAAGGATATGAGTTAGAACGTATTTCAGACAAAGAACGTCTGTTGAGCGTTTGGCTTAAAGACGGCGATGTGAAAGAAAATTATATTGAGGTGAAAATAGATGAACCGGATTCTATTGATTAGTATTGCTGTTTTGGCTGTTGCCTTTGGATTAGCTTGCTTTGTTGCGGTTTATAGAGGTAACACAATAGATAGCTTAAATGAGCGGATAGGGACCTTATCCGCAAATGTTGAAACTTTAATCAAGGGAAGAGAAAAAGACTATGCTGACAAAGTGGAACTCGCTAAAAGAAATGAAGAACTCGAACAAGATGCGAAAAAAGACACATCTTGTTTTACTTGGACTACTGATATTAGTACAAGCCCAGTGGTTATGCGGTTGCGTAAGGACTGAAATTAAATACGTTGAAATACCAAGAGAGCCGATAGTGTGTCATCAATACATTAAGACACCTCTTGATATGGCGAAATGTTTAGAGGAGTATAAGAAAAAATGGCAAAACAACAAAGAATAGATTTTCCGGATTATTCGGCGAAAGAGCAGGAGCAAGATGTTGAAAGAGCAGAGAGGCTCGAACAAACAAACGTTTTTATTTCAAGAGCTGAAGGTGTTTGGAATGCCATTGTTCGCAAAAAGCACAACATTGTTATAAGCGGACAAAAAGGCGAAGAACTTATCGAGTTTGTTTCAAACGTTATAGAAGAGCTGAAAGAATTTGGCATTAAGCCTAAATTCAGGTGCGTACAAAACCAAGGTATTGATGGGTTCTTGAAACGGAATCAGGAAATTTTACGGAGTATTAACAATGGCAGAGATTGAATTAAAAGATAATGAACGGCAAGCGTGTGAGATTTGGACACGTGTCATGGGCTATCATAGACCTGTGTCAGAGTTTAACCGTGGAAAAAAGAGCGAATTTTATTCACGCAAATGTTTTACGGAAGAAAAAGCTGTTGCAGGATTGAACTGTCAAGAAATGCTTGACAATGCGCTTGCGGCGGAGTAATATTTGCATAGTTATTGTTGACGATGGCGGGGCTTAACGGCTCCGCTTTCTATCATAATCCCGTCCGTTCCAAAAATATTTTCGGCTGTTAATAACGTTTACCTTGTCATCAACAGCTTCCAGTATTTTATAACGCCATTCATTGTTGAAATTGTTAAAATAAAAATCTAAAGTTTCGTCGGCTAATTTTTTACTTTCGTCCCAACGATACAATGATACACCTACAATATAAATATCAGCCATTTCTTCAATACTATGCGATTCGTCGGCTTCTTCAAACTCTTTTATTTCTTGCATTAAGTGTGATTTTTGACTTTCGACAGTAGCTTTCGGAAACTTATCACAGTGCCAGTCTAATAACTCAATCATATCTCTCATATCAACAACTTCTCCGCTTCTTCAACATACCATTTGTAATCTACATTATCCCATCTAAAATCATTAATGTCATTAACAATTGTAACTTTATAACCAGCCGCCAACCCTGTAACACGTTCTTCATATTTGGACTTGTTACCTGTGCATACTCGCTCATCCCATTGTCCGCCTGTTTCGGCCATAATTTTATCATATTCAGCTTGTGTAACACCGTTTTTGCGCTTATAGGTGCCGACAACGCCTGCAGCCGGCATAACTTTTGTAAGGTATGCGCCATCTGTGGATATATAATATCTTGAGTTCTTTTGAACAGGTTTATCACCCCACATAAGTTGTGCACCACCTCTGGCTTTAGCAGCACAGCAAAAATCATAAGGGTTATAACACGTGCGTATATAGGTCTCAATATCTATACCGTCTATCATATTTGCAACGGCTGCTTGCACGCTGACAACGTTGCTGAAGTTTTTATGCCATGCAGGTGGTTGAGCGGATGCTATGGATTCAAAGTAATCTAACGGATTCGGTGTCCAATAAGCGCCTTTAAGTTTACGTTTACCATCTGTACCGATAGCAATATAATTGTTAACGTCTCTGATATACATTTTAGCGTATCGTGCTTCCTCAAGGTCAAGTCGAGTTATACGCTCCCATTCTTTACAAATATCAACTGTCTCTTGATAATGGTCTTTATGGATATAATAAGTAATACCATCAGTATTGGCCTGAATGACCGAGAGTGTCGGTACAGCTATAAGACGTTCAAGCAACATTGACAACATTAACTGCCCGTTGATAGTAATTGTCATAGTGAACTGTGGGTCGTAAAACACACTGAAAATGCTGTTTGATTTACCATACGCACCGTTAAGAGCGAGTTTAATTGAGTTAGCTTCAGGGCATTTTTTACCTTTTTCTTTTTGCCATTTTTTACGTTCAACTTTAAGGTCACCGTAAATTTTTGCAAATCTTTCACCAAGATGTTCAGGGTGCAAACCGTTTACAATAGCTATTGACGGATATAGAGAGCTGACATCAACATCAACAATCCACCAATCATCTGTTGCTTGGATTCGTTTCTTCTCTACAGAGCCGTGAATACCACCAACACCATAATGATACGTTACGCCGTTCACAGTCGTTGTAAGGTCGGTAAACACACCTTTGGTTTTAATATTTGTGCTGTCCTCTGCACCGGCATCCGCAATATCATCAGAAGTAAGTGTCTGACTGCACATATAATCATAAATACGCTTAAATTCCGGTGTATCAAGATGTACGTAAGGGAATATAATATCTTTAAGCGCTATTCGAGTTCGCGGTGTTTGACGCATTTTACGTTTACCTGACGACATATCATAACAGACATCATCACCTAAACGTTGTATCATATTTTGTTCGCCGATTTTCGTGTCGTTCCAGTTATAAACGTCAACGCCGAATAAATGCTCTAAACCTTGACGGAACTCAATAGCGTGGTGAGCATATTTAGCGAATCGCTTAGTTTCAAGTACATCGTGTTTATTGTAGCTGACAAGGATTTCAACCTGTTCTTTGGTTAATACAGTACCGTCTTTTATCGGCATATCTTGAACAAACGGCGCACGCATGTTTATTTGTAACGCTTTCAAGCTCGTGGACTTGGCTTTGTTGTCAAAATGATGCATTTTAAAAAGGTCTATCTGCGGTGCAAAACGGTTGTCGGCCCAGATAATGTGACCGAATTTGTCCTGACCTTGGATGATCTCCATGGCCTTGGCGTAAAGTTGTTGGTAGGTTACGGACGGATTATTCCATAAAAAGTGAATAACAGGATAGTCGAATCCAACATTGTTAAAACCTATCATAGGTGTTTGATTTCTGGCAAGGTCACGGAAAAACGCTAATAACTGTTGGCGGTCGTCACGGAACTCTGAGATTTCCCATACGGACTTAACATCGGAGTTTAACATTTCCATAGCAAACGTAAAACAGTTTGGAAACGTTTCTATGTCGTAAACTATAGCGTTGGTAAGATCAAGCATTTTATATACTCCATCTTCGAGTGTTATCTTTAATTTCTTCAATAATATCATCAACTCTTTGTTTATCCCACGTATTTTTACGAAGTTCTAAAAGTGATTTTATTAATTTCTCTGCTCTCACTTGAGAAATCCCGTAATTGTAAACCAACATATCTAATTGTTTAACTCTATTTGTAATAATTGGTTTATGGTAACACCACCATTCTTTTAATTTAAGCATTTTATACTCCGTTAAATAAATCTTGACGTTCTTCTAACGCCCATTTTCTTTGAATTTCAAGCGAATCACCGATTAAAAATTGTTTTTCAAACACTTCTTCAAACGGTAAATCTGTCCAACCGTAATAAGCGAAAATATCTTTTACACGCTGACGACACTCGTTCATGTTATCTTCTAATAACTCAATGCACCAAACACTCCGTAAAGCTGTTTCAGCTTTTTCACGGTTGTTTTTAGCACGATTAAGTTTTCGGCGATATATCTCAACCACAAAATTTCCAGTGCCACAAGTCGGTTCTAAAAATGTTTTACTAACATTTTCAAACGCTTCGGGTGGTAAGTTATCTAGCATTTCGTTCACAACCCATATAGGTGTAAACACTTCGCCAAATTTTTTAACACGTTGTTTAGATTTTATTAATCCCATTCTGTAAGTTCCTTTAATCTTTGTCTTTGTCTTGAACACCTTATAATAAAACCCTGTTTAGATGTTCCAAATTCTTTTGCTAATTCTTCGTTGTTTTTATCGCTCCATGCTTGAGCTAACAATTCTTTAAAACATTCGTTATCTAATGCTTTCAACACTTCCCTTTCTCTTGTTACAATTTCAGGATTTGCAAAAAATATTGGGTCAATATCTAAATATGCGTGTTGATTTATTCCCAATTCTGCAATATACCGTTTTATCGCATTTTTAAAACATTGTATTTTATAACTAGGCTTATTACTAACATTTTCTAAATCCTTTCGCGATAATAACTTCCATAACTCAATTCTGCATATTTGGGTAAAATCTTCAACATCTGCCCTACATTTAATAAAGTCACGACATAATCTTATTGAATATCCTATAAGATGTCTGTCTTTAAAAAGCTCTTTTTTAAAATCGTTATTGTCAATTTGCTTAAAGTTTTTTTGTTCTGCAATCTTCTTTTTATATCTAGCAGCACAATAATTATTACAAAAATAATGGTTGTGGTCGGTGTGAAAATTACTTGGTGATTTTATAATAGGTTCACCGCAAAAATCACAGTGTTTCATTATTGGCATTGCACACCTCAAACCAACAAGATGGAAGATATTTCGCTTTACCTTTATAGTTGTTATAAGTTTGCAAAGTTCGAATATCCGTATTTTCATAACTTATATTTCCATTACGTTTATTTCTGACAATAGATTTACAACAGACATTACCTATAACATCTATAATCATTTGTTCAAAAAAATCAGATTCCCAAATATCACCATTTTCTAATTTATTTTTACTCATTTTTTTAATCCTTGCTGTAATTCTAAAACGAATAAAGCATTTTCAACATCTTCATAAGATATAAGTTTGTTGATAACATGAGGCATAAGCATTGTACATATAGCACTCTTTAATTCAAACATACCGTAACAGATATAAATATAAGCTATAGCGATTACAATGTTATCTTTATTGTTCAAAGTAACAGCTTTATCGTTTTTATTTTGTATAAATGCTTCGGTAAGTATTGAATTAAGTTCATCATAAAAAACATTGTCAAAATCGGCAGGTTTATATTTAGCAAATCTTTTAGCTATTTCTTCTTCTTTTAATTTACTCATTTTGCAGCCTCATACATATAATCAAGTGCGTTTCTAATATTTGACAACGCTGATTCAATATTCTCAAGTGTTTCTTTATTGTTTTTGGTACGTTTCAAACTGCCGACAAGTCTTTCAGCTTCATCTAAATCACCGTAACCGACCAGTGCATCGGTCAATTGCTCGTATTTTTCTTCATAACTGTCCTCACTGTTAAAAGCGTTGACAGTGTCGGTAAATTCACCTTGTATGGTGTGACTAGAGCTATTAACGAGTTTAGCAACAAGCGTATTATCATAATAGATTTCATCACCTATAATTCTAATTTCTTTCATTTGTTTATATCCTGTTTATCATGAAATGAAGGGTAGGGTTGGTGAGGATTTGCACCTCACATGATGGACGTCGCGCCTATATCCTTTTGAGATAACTTCCTTCACAAGGCTCACATCTAGGAAGCGTCTAGCGTCTACCTATTCCGCCACAACCCCATAATACTCGGCAGACTTTGACCGGTCTGCCAGCGGTTGTCAACACGCTCCTATCTTTCAATAAGGTATGAAGGAGCAGTCGGAGCAGTAGTAGTGGCCGTTGGGTGCGCGTACTGTTGCGGGGCGGCCACATTCGCAACAGGTTGGTTGAAAACCGGTTGAGCTTGCGGAGCTTGCGGCATAGCCATAGGAGCCGGTTGAGCTTGCGGCATACCGGCGTTCTGCACAAAGTCATAAGCCGGTGCCGGCATATTTACTGGGGTAACCGTGTTCACGCCGCCATTGTTCATCTGAGGAACGGCAGTACCCACATTTGCCATCCCATTTACTTGCGTAACCCCTACCGCAGGAACAGATGACGGGTTTTGAAAATTTTGCGGTGCTTGCGATGCAGCTGTCGGAGCAGAACTTACCGGCATTGTTGATGCGCCTTGCGGTAAATTGTATGTTTGACGACCAAACATTTCTTCAGGATTACCACCGGCAGCACCTTTGATTTCTTTACCGAAAGCAACCAATTCGAAACCATTCGGGTTCCAATACAAACCACCGTCATTTTCTTTGTGACACGTAACATTCAAGTTAACTGCTACATAATCACCGGTTTTAATCTCGTTATTCTCAATCTTGCGATATGCGCCATTTTCAAATTTAAAAATGCTCGGTGCAAATGCAGATGTACGAATTTTAACAATATAATTACCCGGATAACCTTCACGAGTGTTATACGGTACATTCGACCCTTTAGGACAAGCAGGACTATCGCCGTTAATAACCTTCCAACTGAATTTCGAGTTTTCATATTGGTCCGGGTGTATATTAGCATATTGTGGATAATTTGCCGACACTTCCTGATTGATTAACGGCCAAATTTGTTCCAAAAATTCTTTTTTCGGAAAAGCAACTTCGCACCGATATTCGTTAATCGGCTGACCGGCTTGGTCGAGTTTAGGTTGCTTCGTGTAAAAATCCGTTACTTGTTGTTTGACAGCAGGATTACCACCTACCAAACGACCTAACGGGGTTCTCAAATTTTCAATAGTCATTATTTTTTCTCCTTATATACCTAAAGCTTTACGATATGTTTCAACTAAATATTCTTGTTCGTCACGGTCGGCAGCGTTCATTTTACGCAGTTTAATAACAGCACGAATTGCTTTGCTATCAAATCCGGCGCTTTTTGCTTCTGCAAAAATATCACGAATATCGTCTGAAATACCTTTCTTTTCTTCTTCTAAACGTTCAACACGTTCAATTATTGAAAGCAGTCTGTCGGCTGCAATTCCACCAACTTCACTCATTATTTTTCTCCAAATAGTTTATTACCAAGTTTGTTTTCATCAATTTTCACCAGCTTAAAACCGTTATCCGGTCGATGCGTGAACTGCGTTACCAAATCTTCCGGTACACCTGCTTTTTTAGCCTGTGCTGGTGTTATCAGCTTTTTAACACTGCAATCAACCCCTGTCAACATTTCCAACAATTCAGGTGTTACATCATCGTTCCACGTCGTATTACCTAAAGCTTGTTGAACGTTGTAAGAGTTAATTTTTCTACCGGCTTTTAACCTATGCAATGCTAAATCCTGATACGCTTCATAAGATTGTTTTATGACTTCTTGTGCGCGTTTCAAGTTATCCAGCATCCAAGCAAGTTTATCATCTGTCATTTCGCTATCAAACGCCATATTTGCAACGTCCACAGCGTTCATAGCGGCAATCTGAGCTGCAGGACACTGCGAAAGCGATTTGCATTTATAGCATTGTGAACCGCTGCAAACCGTTGCGGACGGGTTATTAAGTGCGTTGACAAGTTGTTTTTCTAATTCATCAAGCTCAACAACGCTGATAACCCAATCTCGCATTTGTCCTTGCGGATGGAAAGGTCGCGGTTGATAAATGCGGAAAACGAATTTTGTCGGTGTAAACCCACAATAATGTCTGCAGGCAATAGCATGACTTATTAATGTCCAGTTCATTTCAGGTTCAACGATTCGCCAACCGTATTTTAAGTCAGCAACGATGAGTATTTTTTCATCGGGAACTGTCATAACACAATCGGCACGACCGCGAATTTCCCATAAATCACCATTGCGGTGAGATGTATCTTTTTCAACCTGACAATTCGGCATTTTAATAAATTTGATATAATCACGGCAATTTTCAACCATTTCCTCAGTGATAAACAAACCATTATATGCTTTTTGCCCGATTAAATTTTCAGGATTCGCACCTTGATAAACTTGTTGACATAGCCAGTGAGCGGCGTTACCTTCATCGGTGATTTCGGTTGACGGGTTAAACGGTTCAACACCGCCTAACCTCGTAAAACCGTTACAAGCCATGAATCTAGGTAACTCTGTGGCTGTGAGAGATAACATATTACAATCCTTTGCTAACCAAATCATTGATAACGAATTGCAACGCTACAACGTTATCATTAATTGCAGCTAAAGTTTGATATTGTGTACCAAACTGCGTGTTAACAGCGGTTATAAGATCTCTCACATCATTAGCTTTAACAGCACCGGCAGCCATACCAGCTTTAACCTTATCAAACATTGTCTTGAAAAGGGCAGTGGCATCTGGTTGAGCAGTCGGTGCAACCGGTGTTACAGGTGCAACCGGTTGAGTGACCTGTGGTGCATAAATCTCAGGAGTTACCAACGGTGTCGGTGCCATTACTTGTGGCTGTACCGGTGCTACCGGCGCTATCGGCTCAGAGACTACCGGTGCTACAGGCGCTGTCGGAGTTACCGGTGCTACAGGCGCTGTCGGAGTTACCGGAGCTTGGACACCTAATAACTCATTTTTAACTCTTTCAAATTCCATGTCGGTGATACCTCTGCGACGTTGCCAAACACCTTTATCGGTCATTTTATGATTTGAGCTATGGATTCGTTCATCCCACGGTAGACCATTTTTATCGTAAGCTGGTCCATGCAACACCGGTTCTTCAACCGGTACGATTGGTTCATCGGTGAGAACGATATCATTTTTTGACACTTCTACACACGGTGTAATATTAAAAGCATTTGCTACACGTGCAAATTCTTCATCATTCATATCTGTAATTGTTAATGTATATTTCATTTTATTACTCCATTTTTTATGTTGACATTTAACATTAACCGTTTTACATTATTGTTAAACAGTTGTCAAGAAAAATTTTAACGGAGTTGAAAAATTATGAAAGTGACAATACCTGCAACGATTTTACAACGGTTTATAGCGTTATCAGATTTGAAAATTGAGATAAGCGGTGGTAAAATTTATTTAATAGGTACTAATAAAAATTTTGCGTGCGTACAATATTTAGGGGAATCAAAAAAGCCGGAAGATTCGTGCTATATCAATAATAATAGTTCTCTCAAAGAAGTTGTTAACAGAGAATCGGGTATAGCAGGTTCGTTAACGTTTGACACGATACCTGATCTAGCAACAGGTTCAGTTATTGATACATTAGGACAAGTTTATACTGATTTTATTCATTGGCCTGACGAATCGGTTTTGGATAATTGGTATAATTGGTTTGAGTTATCCACAGAACAAAATGGTTTTTTATATTTTGATATGTTAGATATTGAAACTCTATGGCGCGTTTCACCGACAGGAGAATTGGTGTTTCCTGAAGTTATTGACGCTAATAAACCTGTAATCGTCAGAGACGTTAACGACAATAACTGGGTTGGAGTATTTATACCAAGTATCGAAGGCAAACGTGTTCTTAAACCTGCAACATTACCGGAGTGGTTATAATGCCAGTAACGCTTAGAGATTATCAACAAGACGTTGTGAATAAAGTTTATAACAGCTGGAACGCCGGTAACAGGAATGTGTGCCTTGTGATGGGTACAGGGCTTGGCAAATCGGTTTGTATGTCGTCAATAGCTTTAAACTTTCATAACCATTCACAACACACTGCTGTTGTTGCACACCGTAATGAGCTTGTGAGCCAGATGAGTTGTCATCTCGCTCTTGCAGGTATTCCGCACAGAATTATTGCACCAACATCAACAATCAGTCAAATAACTCATAAACATCGTAGAGAGTTCGGACAGTCGTTTGTAAACCCGTCAGCGTTAACAGCTGTTGTCGGCGTTGATACGCTTATCAGCCGCGCCGACTCGTTGAAATCGTGGGCAGAGCAGATAGATTTGTGGGAAATTGACGAAAATCATCATAATATTAGACAAAATAAATGGGGTAAAGCTGTTGAAATGTTTAAAAATGCTCGTGGACTCGGCGTAACTGCTACACCGAATCGAGCTGATGGTAAAGGTATCGGTCGTTGGGCTGATGGATTTATGGATGATATTGTTATCGGTCCAACGATGCGGTGGGCGATTAATCATGGTTATTTGGCAGATTATGAAATTGTATGCCCGAAATCTGATATTAACGTTGAGGACAGTCAGCTTAGTTCAAACGGTGACTGGTCGCTTCAAACACTTAAAAAAGCTGCACGTAAATCAAAAATCGTCGGTGATGTTGTCGCTAATTATATAAAATATGCACTTGGTCGTAGAGCTATTGTTTTCGCAACGGATATTGAAACCGCTGCGGATATTGAAGCTGATTTTAACGCGAGTGGTATTAAAGCTGTGTCATTAAACGGTAAAAGCGTTACAAGCTATCGCGAACAATCTGTAGAGATGTTTAAAACCGGTAAAATTGACGTGCTTGTTAACGTTGATTTGTTTGATGAAGGATTTGATTTACCGGCTTGTGATGTGGTAATTATGGCGCGTCCTACAGCTTCGTTAGCTAAATTCTTGCAACAATGTGGGCGGGCACTTAGACCACTTCCGGGTAAGACAGCTTTAATCATCGACCACGTTAGTAACGTTATTCGGCATGGTCTGCCTGATATGGAACGTGAATGGTCGCTCAATCGTCGTGAAAAGCGCGCTAAATTACAACCTGACCCGGACGATATACCTCTGACGGTCTGTAAACATTGTCTGAAACCTTATGAAAAATATCGTACTGTATGCCCGTATTGTGGATTCGAAAAGCCGTTGCCGGAACCACAAGCACGTAGTATTGAGATGGTTGAAGGTGATTTGGTGTTATTAACGCGTGAAATGCTTGAACGGATGCGTCGTGGAACGGTGTTGGAAGCACCGGGTGACGTTGCTGCAAGAGTTAATCACGTTGCAGGGCCAATAGCGGCTAAAGGTGTTGCGAATCGGCAAGCTGAAAAGATTGCTGCACAAGCAGAGCTTAAAGAAGCTATTGCACAGTGGGCGGCCATTGAACGTTTGAAAGGGTTTGATGACCGAGAAATTTATAAAAAATTTTATTTAACAACAGGAACAGACGTATTATCAGCGCTTGACGGTTCACATAATCGTCAAGAATTTGAGAATATGGCTAACAGAGTAAAGGATTGGTGGAAATGACTAAAACAGCTATAAACATTTGTGGTATTTCATACGAAATCAAATATGTCGAGGGAGATTACTGTGGTGCAAATATGGGTAAATCTGACTTTGCAAACGCTAAAATCTTTATCAATAAAGACTTACCTTTAGATGTTCAAGATAATGTGCTATTGCATGAAATTATGCACATTTGTTATCGTAATGGTTATTTATGTAAAGAAGATGACGAGGAGAGAGTTGTTGAAGTATTAACAAATTTACTCTATCCGGTGTTGAAGGAAATGTACTCATGCGCGAATCGGCAGTAACATCACACGTGCGATTAGCGGCCGCACAGCTCAATGTAACCCTCTGGCGTAATAACTGCGGTGGGTTTTATGACGAGAACGGGCGTTTCGTGCGTTATGGATTGGGTAGCGAGGCCAAACTTGCTAGCTCTGACTGGGTTGGCATCCGACCGGTACTCATAACACCTCAAATGGTCGGGCAAGTGTTAGGAGTGTTTACAGCCGTTGAAATGAAGCATCAAGGCTGGCATTATCATCCTGATGACAAGCACGAACAAGAACAAAAACATTTTATAGATATTGTAAATGCAAACGGCGGTATGGCCGGATTTGCAACTGGGATTAACGATTTTTATAGGATTATAAGATATGGCAACATTAATAACAAGTAGTATCGACATTAATGAACGTACAACAGGTTTTAAACAAGCATTGGATTTAATTCACAATTCTAACTTATCACCTGAAGATTTACCAACAGTTTATAAAGTTTATGAAGATTTACTGTTTTTATTTCTTTGGGATTTGCAGAAACGAAAAGAACCTGTTTATGATTATATAAAAAGTTTAAAAATTGATAAACAGATAAAAGATAAATTAATCAATAGCGTTGAAAAATTGTGAGGAATGAAGATATGCCGATAGCGTATAAAACAAAAGAACAGGGTGAAAGAACCCGTGAACTGATCTTACAAACCGGCTTGAAATTATGGCCGAATGTAACACCGTCAACGATTGCAACAGCTCTTAACATTACACACGCTGCTGTGTTGTATCACTTTACAGACGTTAAAGAAGCTGTAGCACAATACGCACTTGATACAGATTGTAGTAAAGTGATTGTGCAGATGTTGGCAACAAACCATAAACTTGTTAGAAATATGAAAGCACCGGAGCGTTTACGGCATTTTAGTCGCGCTTTAAATTCTTAATATTTCAGGATTGCCTTTATAACCGCGGTACCATATAAACCACGCATGGCACATTGCACTCGATTCGCCTTTTGGAAAAGCGGCATTTTTAGATGTTCGAGCGCGTTTACGAAATACGGCAATATAACGCGGTGGATTGTTAGTAAATAAAGCGTCTCTACGCTCGGATTCGATAAACCCTATTCTTAAAAACATACAAACGACAGGCGCTATTCTGAGAGATTTTTCAACGAACTCCAACGCGTATTTAAATGGTGGGTTTGTAATTATTGCATCATATGGTAAATCGTCGTATGGCGTTGGTTGTAAGAAGTCAACACCACCAACACCATAACCCCTGTAAATAAGATCAGTGCTTATAACCTGATGACCGTAAAGCTCAAGGATTTGAGATAGATGACCTGCACCCACAGCACATTCCCAGATAAGCTTGTTACCGGCTTCCCAATCAGACCCGAGTACCTTGAGCAACGGCGGAATTGTAGCTGGGTCGGTAGCATAAAAATCTTCCGGCTGACGTTCAACACCTTCAGGTCTATTTAAACCTCTAATCGGCATTAATTTAATACCCTCCCTTCAACATCTTCAACATCAGCTTGCACTGCCGTAAACCTGTAAATTTTATCACCTTGTACAAAGTTGAAAGTAACCGTACCGTCATCATTTTCATCAACTTGTGCCAGATAAGGGCGGTCGGCAAGTGTTGATAACGCTTTAATAATGAGAGCATATTTTTTAATACTAAGCCACATTTTAACCTCATTTATTATAATTAAAACTGTGCAGAGGTTCGGTTATATTGTGGATTTAACCCTCTGTAAACCTCTGCACTTACCAACACCTTATAACAGCTTATAACCGTTGTCAAGTGTAAAAATGTGTAAAAATGTGTAAAAACGTGTAAAAAAGTGTAAAAAATATGTTGACAGCAGTTATAAACGGTTATAAGGTTACCTCAACTGATAATTTTGGAGGTTAAAATTATGGATGAACAAAAAACATTAACTCTTACCGAGGTTGCCAAATTCATAGGCGTTGCTAAGAAAACGCTTTATAATTGGATATTGGACGAACGGTTTCCTGTAAAACCGATTGAAGGTTCGAATCCTAGACGATGGAATATTGAAGATGTGGAAAATTGGCGATTCGGAGGTAAGGGTGATGAGTCAGAGCAAGATTAAAGTTATTACTTTATTTACAGGTATCGGTGCGCAAGAAGCAGCGTTAAAACGTTTAAATATACCATTTGAAGTTGTAGGCATTTCCGAGATTGATAAACATGCTATACAATCTTACGAAGCTATAAACGGTCCTACGTTCAATTATGGTGATATAACCAAAATACCGATGTTAGATTATGCGGATTTATGGACGTATAGCTTTCCTTGTCAGGATTTAAGCGTGGCCGGTAAGCAAGCAGGTATAAGCGAAGGAACTCGGTCAGGGCTGTTGTTGCACGTTGAACGGCTTTTGGAAACTGCTGTATTGTTAGGTAATCAACCGAAATATTTATTGTTAGAAAATGTTAAAGCGTTAGTAAGTAAAAAATTCAAGCCAGATTTTGACAGATGGTTAAGTAAACTCGATTCTTTAGGTTATAACAATTATTGGCAAGTGCTTAACGCTAAAGATTACGGAGTGCCACAAAATCGTGAACGTGTTTTCGTTGTTAGTATTCGTAAAGATGTGGACATAAAGGGTTATAAATTCCCTGAGAAGATACCGCTTACTCGCAAACTTGAAGATGTTTCAGAGCCGGTGGTTGATGAGAAGTATTATTTATCACAAGATAAAGTTGATAAATTAGTTATGAATATGAATGTGACAGATAGCACGGGCGCAATATTATCTAAATACGGAACACATTTGAATAAAACAACAGATGTTGCTGGAACTTTGATGGCTAGAGATTATAAAGGTTTTGGTAATCAAGAAACTAATGGAATTATAGAACCAGCTATTTGTGCATCTCGTGGTAGAAACCCTGAAAACCCTAGCGATAGAACAGCAGGCGCACCGACCGAACAACGTTTGGAACTTAATCAAACAGGTTGTAGTAACACTATAACAACCGTTGAAAAAGATAACTATTTGTTGAAACCGCAAGTTTTAACACCTAAACGTAATGAATACGGTAAACTTGTTCGTAAAGAATACGAGGCTGGTAATTTTACTGATAGCCGCCATAATATGACAGACATGCAACCAAGACATGATGGTGTGTCAAACACACTTACAACCGTTAATAAAGATAATTATGTCATCCAACTCGGTAACATTGTCAACACTGGTAACTGGGATAATCCACAAGCCGGAAGGGTTTACAGCACAGACGGCATTAGTCCCACGTTAAATACAATGCAAGGCGGTCAGAGAGAGCCGAAAATATTAAAAAATTACCGCATCCGCAGACTCACCCCGTTAGAATGTTGGCGACTGATGGATTTTACAGATGAAGAATTTTACGCAGCACAGTTATCAGGTGTATCAAACTCACAGCTTTGTAAACAAGCTGGAAATTCTATTGTCGTAGCAGTGCTTCAAGCCATCTTTAAGGAGTTATTAGCATGACACCAGAGAATCTTAATCTTACTGCTGCGTTTATAACCTCTCTGACCGGCTCACCGGACACCGAGTGCGATTGGCGCGTTATAAACGACCGCGACAAAGGCGAACAAGGTATTAACTTGCGTGGTACGCTCGCGGCTCTTGCGAACACCCTTATAGATTATAATAATCGTGGTTATGGTATTTTTATGACCGTTAACGCTATGAAACCGACGGGCGCTCGTACACTTGATAATGTTGAATATATCCGCGCACACGTTATTGACCTTGATGACGCTTTGACAGCTCAGGACAGTTATCAACGCGCTGTCAACTCTCCGATACCGCCACATTTTGCAGTGCAATCCTCTCAAGGTAAATATCACTTGTACTGGCTTGTACAACCTTATACCGGTAATGATTTTTACACTTTACAACAACGTAAACTCTGCCAACTTTATGCCAGTGACCCGAATGTTATTGACGCTACCAGAGTTATGCGTGTACCGGGTTTCATGCACTGTAAACATGACCCACAGCTTACAACCTGCTGGTCGGTTAATAACTCACCACGTTATACAGCTCAACAGATTGCTGACAGCCTTGCTAACGTTAATATCGTTGAAAAAGTTGGTAACCGTTGTGAACTTGGTTCGGCTGATTTAGCTGCACCAAGTATGGAATGGCTTGACTTTGCTCTCAACCTTGTCAACCCGAATAATTTATCACGTGAAGATTGGTTAGCGTTGTCAGCCGCTTATAAACAAGCCGGATGGACACTTGCATCTGAAGAAGAATTACGTAATAAATGGCTTGCTTGGTGTGCAAAATATACCGGTAACGACAGTAAAGAAAATCTTAAACTTTGGAACTCTATCAAGGATTCCGAAGTAGGTTGGGGACGTTTTATGCGTGTCAGCGGTGTTGCCGGTTGGTTTAATCATCAGGAAACACCGCCAACTCAGGAACAAATGAACGCGATTAAAACCGTTGCGGCCACGTTGACCGAGCCTGCAGATGAAGATATGTTTGAAGGTATGGAAGTTCTTGATGAATACGCTAAAAAAGTATGGTTTAAAAATTGTTATTTTGTTGAACGTGAAGGTAGAATTTTCTCACCGACCGGTCGCTTCATGAACGAAACGCAGTTTTGCGGGCGCTACGGCGGTAAAGAGTTCACGACTAAGCGCTCAGGTGGTAAAACGACCGATAGCGCGTGGAAAGCCGCCCTACGGGCAACAGACTGGGTTATTCCAAAGGTAGACCATTGTCGGTTTTTGCCTGACCTCAGCCCGTTTGCAATTATCAAAGATGACATGGGTCGTAAAGGTCTTAATACATATATACCTGCTATAATTCGTCACAGAGCCGGTAATGTTGAAAAATGGTTAACTTATCTGTCGCGGATATTTAACACTGCTGACGATGTTAAAATCTTTCAAGATTATGTCGCTCATTGTATTAAATATCCGGGTCATAAAATACCTTGGTCAGTGCTGTTACAATCTGCTAAAGGTATCGGTAAACAAATGATAGGTGATGTGATTAAATTCTGCATTGGCGAATCGTACACGTATCAACCGGACGCTGAAGAACTTGTCAGCGGTGTCAGCCAGTTTAACGGTTGGATGCGCAATAAGCTTATGATACTTGTGGATGAAGTGCGTGTCGGTGACCGTAATGACCTTATGAACGGCTTGAAAACTATCATTACCGATAGACGAATCGCCGTTGAAAGCAAAGGCGTGGATCAAGAGATGGAAGATAACGTCGCTAACTGGATATTCTTCTCTAACTTCAAAGATGCGTTTCCGATTGATGAAAACGAGCGGCGTTATTGCATTTTTTACTCAAGCCTGCAGTCAGCTCAGCAAATTGCCGATGCCGGATTAGATAAAGAGTTTTTTGACATGATGTATCATTGGCTTGAAATGGAAGGCGGTTACGAACAAATTGCCGACTATTATCTCAATTATCCGATTGAAAAAGGCGAGCTTCCGCACAGGGCGCCGCAGACTTCAAGCTATGATGAAGTTATAAGAATTGGCAGAAGCCCGTTGCGTGTCTTGCTTGATGATAAAGTTGACAATAAAGAACGCGGATTTCGCGGTGGTTATGTCAGCTATACAGCGTTTCAAAAAGCTATTGCAGACAGCAGCTCGATTCGCACTAAACCGCTTGAACATACGATTAAAGCGATTATAGAGAATAAAGGTTACGAGGAGTTAGGATATACAAAAGCACCTGTGGCCGGTGAGGATTTAACGCATCCGAGCTTGATTTACGGTATTAGAGGTGCAGGGCTTAATATAGATGGATATGAAGGAGCACAAGGATGAAGCAAAACCAACAACTTGATAACCTTAACACACTCGCTAACATTTTACAGGTTTATAATACAATGCTCTTGCAACAGGACGCCAGTAACAATGACGTGTTGCAAGAGCTGAGAAAACAAAACCAAGAGATTATAAAACGTTTAGAACGAATCGAAAATAAGCTAATCGGAAATGTTAATAAAACCGCTGGCTGAATTACCGCATTTAACATACAAATTGTCGGTACCTTGAGTATATTCAAAAGGTCTATCACCTGCGTAAACCTTAATACCTCTGCCTGTCGTGCCGTCTGTGTACACCCCAACGTGATACGGTTCATACGGTGTCGCCGTACCCCCGCGTTCAAGTTGAATATTTGATATAGAATACGTGAAATTTGTTAGTTGACCGTATCGTGGTGCTCTAAATGCAAGAATATTACCGTAAACCAAATCTGCATCAGTGGGCGTAAACGTCACAGACACTCTTTCACTATCGGTAAAAATCATCCCTGTTTGTTTTATGTCTTTTGCGTAAGAAGTGCCAGTTCCACATCCTACGGATATTCCAAACGGCAATACGTTTGTTTCTACATCAAACGATAATGTATATGTGGTTCCGCGTTCTAATTCTATTGTTGGTAAATTTGCGCCATTGACAGTAAACTCCACCAAATACGCGCTAGGCACTGTACCGCTAGTTTTCGTTATATTTGTTTCATCAAACAGATTCTTCCCATATTGTCCGTACTTAATTACCCCATTATTACATACAATATCCATAGGTGTATCAGGTGAAGGAATAACATCAGAACCTGCTGTGAATGAGCCTGTGCCACCAAAGAGTTTTAGATAGTTTAATTCAATACTATTTGTTAATACTAACGGACTAACTCCACTTAGTAAAACATCTTTCCAACTTGGCTCAGACTTACCGATGTTAATTTACGTACATTAAAGCGAAACGGTTTATAATCCCATTCACCGCTACCGCCAATTACTAACTCGTCACGAAATTTTAAACTCATTTTAATACTCCTAAATTATATTAAACGAGTTTTTTGTAACTTCTCAACAATTTTATAAAATTTCGAGATACTTAAATAATTGATCGAGTGTAAGACCATAATAACGTGTATTATTCGGCAAGCGATAAATTTTATGACGCTTACCAGCTTTTATAAATTCACCAATTTGTTGACAGCCGTTACAAATTTTATCTATTGCATACATTTTCTCAAATCCTTCTTTTGTTTTAATTTTTCAGCATAAGCCACAGCTTCTTCAACTGTATAACCTTCATTAACTATTTTAAATCTTATAGTCGGGTAGTTATATTTATGTTTAAGACAATATTGCATTAACGATTCTCCGTTATACCAATAAATTGTTTTACCATCATGACGACCTCTATAACGTTTAAAACGTTCAATAGCTTCTTGATAACTTAAACCTAATTCCGTTATATACTTACGTATTGTTTGATAACAATATCCGTGTAAAATACAATATTCTCTTAAGGACATATTTTCATCCATCATAAGCATGCAATGACTCATTTTTTTAACTCCTTCTTATCATAATGTGCATTTACCTCATCGGCAGTCGTTTCACCCAAACTAAATTGTATATCTTGCGAAACAACCAAACCTGAATTATCTTCACTTATTTCGGTTAATTTTTCTATAAGATACGAAAGTGATGCCCCTTTTTTAACATCAAGTGTTATTGTTTTACAATACCATATTTCACTCATTTTTCTAAATCCTTTATAGTATCAGGATAAAACGGACACCACCTGCGACAATTAAATCCTCATCAAATTGTTGATTTTCACCTTTACCTACACCGATATAATATTTAATCGTATCGGTAAACGTGTCTTTGGCTTTTACAATTCCGATAGTGGATAAATCGCCTTTGTTGGCATAGCTATAAACACAAATCGGAAACCATATTGAGCTTAATACAACAACATTTTCAAAGCCTACTGCATTTACTTTCCTCATTTGTTTAACTCCTTAATCTGTTGCAATGTAATACCACACTTTTTTTGAATAGTTTTCATACTATCAAACATATCATTAAGCGATTTTCCATAAGGACAAGCAAGGTTTATTGCAGTCTTTAACTCTTCAGTTGCAATCTTTAATTGCTTTTCCAAGCGTTCTATCTTTTCAAGAGCCTTCACAAGTGTATCTGTTCTACCGCTAGGCTCGTCATTGTAATTGTAGGGTTCTATCATTTTAAAGCCTCATCTATTTTTTCTGAAAGTGTATAAAAGGTTTGCACTTCGGGATAATTAAAGATTGAAAAATTATCACTTTCACAATCTTTTTGAATAGCTGTTAATGCGTCAATAGCTTCTGATTGTAAGTCTTTCAGCAGTTCTTTGAGCTGTGCGTTTTGTTCAACAAGTTTAATATTGGCCGCCATACATTCGTTTACAGCTTTGTTCATATTTTGTAACTCATCATAACTCGGCACCGGTGTCTGATGTGCTTCGTATTCTTTTAATATATCGTAGTTAGTCATCTTGTTTTAACTCCTTATTATAATGCGGACACGTTCTCGGCGTGAGGTGGTGTTCGCCATATATTTCGCAATCTTTATCTATGTCATTCCAAATAGGACAATACTTTTTGCAGGTCATTCTTGGTTTTTTCTTTAATTTTTCACATTCATTTGAAAAATCTGCATAATACATTCTGTTAGGTGTTTTCTCAAGCCAATCTTTTTCTTCTTTTGTTAGCTTTCGCCAACAATCTTTAACTGGACAGGTATCTTGTTTTATACAAGCTGTAAAATCTAAACTTCTACTCATTTTCCACCTACCTTAAATTCTTTACTGTTTACAGCTTCTTGCCAAGTTGGATATTCGGCGACTAATACCGTATATTCTTGTATATCATTATTTCTAGCCCATTCCCAAGTTTCTCCGTCTTGAAAAATAAGGTCATATCTATAAAAATTAAAGTCTTTGGTTGGTGGATATTCTTTTGTTACAACAACTATATCAATTTCACTCTTTTCTTTAAACTCGTAAACCTGTCCTACTTTTATCATTCTTCATTCTCCGTCTTAAATAAATCATCTATGTTTGCTTTACTCTTGCCGAGATATTTCATACTTTCAAAATTTATATCTTTTAATAAAAGAGCTTCTAAAAAAAGACCATAGGTTTCTTTTATTAAAAGTTTGACAAATTTTCCTTTTTTATCATCTTCCCAAAGTTTGTATATGTATATTTTTTCATCAAGTTTTTCATTATAAAATATATCTCCGGCTTCTGGTGTATCCTTACTCATCATATATCTCCCAATCTTCTGACATAACTTGAAAATCATCAAGCATCACAGGCGCTTCTTCTTCTGAAAGTTCGCCTTCGTCATATCTGTCTGAGGTCAATCTGTTTTCTTTTATGTAAAAAACATCATACCAATCAGCACCGGCTGTTTCTTCGCAAACAACTTTTTTACCCTTTCTCATAGCTTTTAATGCTTCTTCAAATTTCATTAGCATAACTCCTCAATCTCTTGTTTTGTCAGGCGTCTTGCATGTGTCCATCTTTTGCCATAACAGCACCCATATTTTATACTCTTAATTCCGCTAGTAATTAAATCTGAAAGCACCCCGTAAGATATTGTTCCGTCATTGTTCCAAAACTTACATAGCTTGCCAACATCAGCTTCTTTTGCTTCTGGCATCGGGCGTGTGATTTCAGTCTTATCATGCCAGTTGATTTTAATTAAAGTTGTCAATGTTTCGTCATCTTTAAATCCAATATGAATAATATTTTTATCTATAAAATTTATGCATACAGCATTATCAGGTAATATATCCCATAAATCTGCCATATCTTTTTCGTTTTCAACGTCAAATATTCTTTGTGTCATTCTTTTTCCTTTCTAAAATTGCGTTAATACTGTATTTGTTCCAATCACGTTCAAAGATATAATCCCATTCGGTCATTTACATATCCTTTCGAGGTGAGGGGCGGAAGACTAATTATTCGGAGAAATAATGATACACTTTAAAAACCGCCCCTCGTGGTAAATCATTTCAAAACCTTTTCTTTTTCCAAATTTTCTTTAACACTTTTTGGTATGAAAGCATTTTGTATTATTGCTGAAACCGTCTCTAATTTAGCGATTTCATCCTCATCATTACTTTTAACTCTTGCCAATATTTCAACACCGCAAAAAGTTATTACGTGTTTTATTATTTCAGTAGCCATTCTTGTCATCTTTAAAAACCTTTATAATATAATCACACCCGAACATATCACCCATATCATGAGCTTCCTGCCAACTGTTAAACACCCCTAATTCGTTTTCATCAACATCCAACAGCTTCCATTTAGCTTTCAACACGTTATCATGTGTTATAGGCATCATAAGCGCTCTACGCTGTTTATCACTGCTGATAAAATATATCGGTGTATAAATATCTTTGAATTTTATAACCCCATCAGCGCCGATAAACTCTCTTACTTTATCAAAGTCAGACTTTAACACCGCACAATTACTTATGAACGTGAATAACCCTTTATGCTTTATATGAGATAATGTAATTGTTTTATCCACCGCTTGCACTGTGCTCTCTATTAACCCCTCATAGTCGTTATAAGTCAGGTCAACGTTGACAGGATTACCGGCAGCATCCCACAATTCAAACATTGGAATAGCACCGTTAAGCTCAGCAAGCAATACACGATTGTCTGAAGCTACCCATTCACCTGTGCGTAGGTTTTGATGGATATAATGCAATGCAGGCCATTTAGTAGACTTGCACAGTGTGCTGGATAATAACGAGTTCCAAAATCCACTCATATCATTCCCTTCCTTATAAATTTATACGGCATCAAAAAGCTCCTTTTAACAACATTAATTCTTCAAAATATACCAAAGCTTTATCTATACCGAGTTCAGTTCTAACATCTCCGCAGAGAGAAATGCGTTTAGAGCCGTCATCGGTATATAAAGTGTACATCAACGTGGATTCACCGACGATAACATAAGCATTAATTATAGCGTGTTTAAAATCTTCTTTATAATTAAACGCTATATTGTGCTTTTTAGCAAATTTATAAATTGCTTCTAAGTCGTTATTCATTGTTAAACACCTCCTTGATAACTGTCTTACAACATTGTTAAACGGTTGTCAAGTAAAAAATTCGCACAGGTGTAAAAAAAATTGAGGGGGGTCTATCAGCGTTTTCTATTTTGAGGGCATAATTTTTTGAGGGGGGCCCTATACGAATTTCCAAATGCGGAACGAAATTTTTTGACTTGACAATATGTATTATATAACGTATAATAACAGACGTAAACTTAGGTTAATTAGTTTATCTCATGAATTTCCCTACCTTCCGGCCGACCTCACTTCATCTACGGAAGGTAGGATTTTTTTTATACACATACACTTACCCATGCTAATCACGTTATTAACGCTTACCCGCGTCAGTCACAGTTATTAACGCCTACCCATGCTAATCACGTTATTAACGCTTACCCATGCCAATCACAGCTATTAACGCCTACCCATGCCGATCACGTGTAAAGTGTAATAGTACCGCGCGTGTAATAGTACCGCAGGCGCATTCGCACGTGTAATAGTACCGCACGTGTAATAGTATGGCGACTGAATATATATGTAATAGTACCGCACGTGTAATAGTATGGCGGGCGCGCCGGCTTGGTCTATAAACCGTTGATTTTGCGTGATTTTCATTTTAAGGCTGTTTTTAAGCCCATGGAGAGGCGGCATGTTTTTTCAAGTGTTCAGGGTTTACGACGTTAAAATTCGCCTGTATGGGCTTAAAAAAGGCGTTAAACACACCGGGCAGCGTTAAACACCGTTAAACACACCGGGCAGCGTTAAACACCGTTAAACAC